>JAJAPY010000003.1 GCA_020523885.1 Candidatus Liberimonas magnetica
CAAAGACACCGAAGACGAAAGAGTGTCGTATGATATTCGACTTAACGAAGTAGTGCTATATTTTGACTAAATTCACAAAAAAATACTCTCAAGGCTTTTGTCCCTGAGAGTATTTTTTCACCTGTAAAGGCTGTTTCATTGTTTCTTTATTTTTCGTTCTCGGGTTCCGGTTCGGATTCTTCTTTCTGCATCATACCGCATTTTCCGCCCGTCATACCTTTATTTTCCAACATTCCGGGGCCACAGGGCATTTTAAAACATTTCTTGCCCCATTTACCATGTTTCATCATTCCCATGTGATGGCCGCCCATCATACCAGGGCAGCAAATAGGAGAAAGCAGACAAAAAACCAAAGCTATAGTTGTAACTACTATAATTACATAGCCAATTATGCTTCCAAGCGTTTTTAGGCCTTTATGCTGTTCTTTGTAGGCTGTGATAAGCACCCAATAACCGATCGCTGTTACTACCAAAATAGGAACTGCTAATATCATCATACTATTCACCTCCTTAGCCGCGTCCCGCCAAAGGTGGGACTTACTCTTGCTTTATTATATCTTAATTTGCAGCATTTAGTGCAAAAAATAAAAATAAATTGTATAATACTTCAAATTAAATCGGAAAAATATGAAATGGAGTTTTTAAATGTGTGAATTCTGCCAGAAACACGGGGAAGGAAAAAAGTGGTACCTGAATATAAAAAATTATTCCCATGACCTGTTGAGCGATATAAGAAGAAAAGAGTTCATACATACATTTTATCATAAGGTTATAGGCCGGGGGCATAACGAATTAACTAAATTAGAAAAGCTTTTTAACGGAAAAAAAGCTCCTAAGTTTTTGGCAAGCCGTTTCATCAAGAAAAACAAAGACATCCATTACGGCCAGGTTATACCTCTTGAAGACGTACGCTCCATATTTGAAATGAGCTCAAGCATTTCGCGGATAGCCTGCGGCTGCCGCTGGGCCTCAAAGAAAAAAGAAGAACGCTGCTGTTTTGGCATAACTCTTAACCCGGCACTCTGGTATGAAGAGTTTGACATGGATTATTTCGGAAGCCCTGACCTGTCAAAACATGAATCTATGACAGTTGAACAGGCTATGGAAACGGTATCAAGGTATGACGCTCAGGGGCTGATCCACTCTGTATGGACATTTATGACGCCGTTTATCGGCGGGATATGTAATTGCGGCCTGGAAGATTGCCTTGCGATGCGCTCTACACACGGGCTTGGATTGTCGTCGCTTTTCCGTTCAGAATATATCGCTCAGGTCGATCAGTTAAAATGCATTGGATGCCTGAAGTGCGAAAAACTATGCCCTGTAAAAGCCATAGATCATATAGCGTTAGAAAATAAATGTAAGGTCGATAAAACAAAGTGTTTTGGCTGCGGCGTATGCCGGGCAATGTGCCCTGCCTCTTCGATTTCGCTTATTGACCGTTCAAGCGATCCCGTCAGCGCAAATCTATGGTGAATAAAACCTGCTGCCACCCCGGAGGTGGTAATGGTAATTTTATGAAAAGAGATATAAGAATAAACCAGGCTTAAAATTCTCTCAATAGGCAAAAATAAAGGAATATATGCAAAAAACATTTAGACTTATTGGGTGTATCCTTATAGCACAGATGGCGGGGTTAATAGGAAGCTTGTATACAACCGATGCCATATCCAGCTGGTATGAGACTCTTAATAAGCCATCTTTTAACCCGCCTAACTGGGTTTTTGGGCCGGTATGGACAATACTTTTTACGCTCATGGGGATAGCTCTTTTTATTATCTGGGAAAAAGAGGTTCAAAATATCTGGCAAAAAAGAAGGGCTATTCTTGTATTTTTTATTCAACTTTGTTTAAATACATTATGGTCCATAGTGTTTTTCGGCATGCACTCATTTGCAGGTGCGATGATCGTAATAGTTTTGCTTTGGATCTCGATTTTGCTTAATATTATTTCTTTTTATAAAATATCCAAGTATTCAGGGGCACTTCTTATTCCTTACATCCTTTGGGTAAGTTTTGCCTTAGTCCTGAATGGAGCGTTTGTATTCCTGAATAAATAAAAATCTATGAGAGGAGAAAATTAAATGTACTGTCCAAAATGCAGAACCGAGTATATCGATGAAATAAAGAAGTGCGATGAGTGCGGAGCTGACCTTGTTAATGAACTGCCTCAGGAAGACGAAATACAATTTGAAAACATGGTTGAGGTTTTTACTACTAACAATTCGATTGAAGCTAATTTTATAAAATCGCTTCTCGGTTCAAACAGTATTGAATGTACTATAATAAACGAACATCTTGTTTCAATAAACATATTTTTAAGCAATGCCATACCAATAAAGGTAGCGGTTGATAAAAAACATGAAGCCAGGGCAAAAGAAGTAATAACGCAGTATTACAAGGATATGCAGGACAAAAAATAGCGTTCAGCGGATAGCGTAGAGCGGATAGGAAATCAACATTGACAACAAAAATAAAATGTCTAAACTTCAATTAGAATTAACTAAGATTTACAAGCGTGGTGGGGACATAGAAGCAGAGCTTAATGCCATAATAGCAGCAGCACAAGAAAAAAGAATTAATATAGTTGAGATTATTCCGGGTAAATATAATGAGGACTTAAGAAGGCGTATTTTAAGGTTTTTATTAAAACCTGAAGTTAAAAACCTTTACCAAAGAATAGAAAAAAATCTTAAAAATACAGACAGGATATATCTTCATTTCAGGCATAAAAATCCTAAGGCTTATCATTAACTTTAGATTGCTGAAAAACCCCAGCAATCTCTGATTACGGTGATTAACTTCAAGATGCCGGTGATTATTTAGAGTCTATAGATCATTGTAATCGCAGTCTAAAATCGTTGTAATCAAGACCGTTGATGATTTTTTCAGCGGTCTCCACTTGCTTTTTTAATACAAAAAAAACTAAAATGAAGCTCTATGGCCTTCCTCCTTCGCTAAAGCTTCGGAAGGACACGTACGGCCATAGTATCTTCATTTTCTTAGGGGGGAGCGGAATCCCCCGAAGCATCCGCCTACGCTAAACATATTGCCGATAATCACGGCTATTCGCCGTATCGGCAATATAGCTTCGGCGGATCCCATTCTTCGCATCCATCTGCGGACTTACGTCCGCAGTTTTCTGCGAAGGGGGATAAATAAAAATGTGCTATATTAAACATCAAAATAGCAAATAAAACAAGGAGGCAGTATCATGGCAGAAGTATTAGTAGTTACCAGCAAAGTGAAGAAGATGGTTAAGGAAGCGGGTTTCAGAACAGGTGCGGATTACATTGTTGCTCTTTCGAACAAAGTAGATCAAATAGTTAAAGCATCTATAGAGAAGATTAAGGCTGAAGGCGGAAAAATGACCCTTGGCCAGGAAGACATAGTATAATAAAAAGTGTAGAGCGGACAAACACAGCGTGTAGCGGCTAGCGTATAGTAAAAAAAAGATAAATTGTAATTTTATTTTTTCTATAGGCTAAACGCTATATGCTGATCGCTAAATCAGAGGTGGTCCATGAAAAAGAATATAGGTTCGCTGGACAGATTGATAAGGGCCATGCTTGCTGTCATAATAGGGATTCTGTTATTCAAGGGAATTCTGACAAGCAGTATCGCTCTTATTCTAGGGATTCTTGCTGTTCTGCTTCTTATCACAAGTGCGATAGGATTCTGCCCATTGTATAAACTGATTGGGATATCTTCTTGTTGTTGTGATGAATGTTCTATTCCCGAAGAAAATAAACAATAGGAAGCCCGATTTAGACAAGCAGGCATGACATCCCCATACCTTGTATGGTGCAACAGGCAGGTTATAATTCTATAATATATTTTTCGACCATACCGGACGGGTGATAAGACAATTTTGCTTTTCTTAAACCTTCATCTCCTATGTCCTGTTCGCGGTTCACAAATTCAAATTTTCCTAAAAGATCATTTTTGCAGAAGAGGTTGTTCACTGCCTGATATATCCCTCTAAAACCGTTATCAGCTTTTTCTACATGGACCAGGGCTGTAGTTTCATTCATTTTTTCAGCTATATTAAATGCCCCGATAACTCCCTTAACTTTTATAACACAGCCAAACAAATTCAACTTCTCAAAATTATCCAAAAGCTCTATTACAACGCTGTTTTCTGCATTCAGCGAAAAATCATCTTTGCAGCGTTTCTTTTCACACCATATTTTCTGAAAGCTCTTACATTCCTCTGCAAGTTCAGGGGTCAACTTTAAATATTCAAACTCATATTTATTGATGAACCCTTTAACAAAATTTCTCTTTGCCTGGTAATTTGAACCTGTAAGATATGCGAGGTCGCTTACTCGGTACACATAATCATAATTGCTTCTATCGGGCCTGACAGTTAAACCTAGTTTGTCAAGGGAGGGAACTGCTTTTGGGTCTATGGAATAAAGGCAGCCTTTAGAATGTTTTTGTTCAATATATTTAAAACATTCATATATCGTTGCAGGTATAAGGTTATTTCCGATAGGCGCAAGAAATGACGGGTTCTTATCTATTAGGCCGTAAACACAGATGTTTGAATTTATTCTTGTCAATTTAAATTCAAAGGATTCTCTGTAGCCATATAGAAAACCTAGTGAAAACTCTGATGCCCTTAAGTTAAAGGCATTTATGGCATTTGACAAATCATCCTTATGTAAATAAGAAAGGTTTTCAAAAACAGGGTACTCTGTTATCATATAAAATATATTTTACAAAATTTCGAACAAAGACACAATTTTTCCTTGATATTATCACCAAAAAATAGTAGAATACTTTTAGGAAAAGAAGTATTAATTTCATGAACGCAGCATATGAAATATTGTTATAAATGTCTAGAAGTCTGGAAAGAGCCCATAGAGCCCGGGTCAAGGAAAACCTGCACCGGTTGCCAATCCGATCTTCATGTCTGTCAAAATTGCCTTTTTTATAATCCATCAAAATCCAATCAATGTGAAGTCAACGATATAGAAGCCATAGTTGACAAACAAAAGGCCAATTATTGCGAAGAGTTCCGATTTGTTGACAAACCATTTCCTACAAAGACAAATAAGGAAAAAATACCCAGCGCCCCCGATGCCTTTGATAAATTATTCAAGAAAAATAAATGAAAATTAAAATCATTATTTTGCTGGCCTTTTTCTTAAGCTGTTCTGGGTCTTTGCTGGCCGAAACAAAAGTATTTTATTCACCGAACGGCGGTATATTGAAAGAAGTCCTTAAAAACGTAAATGAAAGCAAACACTCCATTGATCTAATGATATTTCATATAACTTACAAACGGATAGCGAACGCACTTATAAAAGCAAAAGAAAAAGGTGTTAGCATAAGGCTGATAGTAGACGAGTCTCAGAGCCTGGAAGAAAACTCAATGGCAGTTTTTTTAAAGAATAGCGGCATAAAAATAAAATCTCTTGCAGGCCAAAAGGGTGGCTTGATGCACAATAAAGTTGCTATATTCGACAATAAAACAGTTATGACCGGTTCATACAACTGGACTTACAGCGCTGAAAAGTTCAACTATGAAAATGCTGTTTTTATTGACGACCCTCAAGTTATACAGTCTTATAAAAAAGAATTCAATAAGCTCTGGGTCGAGATAAACATTCCAAAACCGCATATCAAGAAAATTTGGCGGTGACAGTTTTCCAAAGAGTAGTTAAAATAATTTTATTAGCCTTGCAGTGGATCAATAATCTGTTGATTTTATGCATAAATAATAATTTATTTTGAGTCCTTTTAAGGTATTTGACATAGGCAATTTTATTTTATACCATTTGTAAAAAACATCTTACTCTGTTTCGTCAAACTATTTCCTGGGAATACATCTTCAAAAGGGAAGGGGAAAATGCCAAAAATCTGGTTTTATATGTCTCTATTTTGTTTTGAAGTACTGGCCGTAGTGATCTTGCAGGTTAAAAACTTCTTTGATCCGGCGGAGATAATGCTAAGGACCATTCTTGCTTTGGCTGTCTCGTTGGTCATAGGCGCTGCTTTCATGGCGGTAGCTGGAGGCATCATAAAAAATATTCTAGATAAATGTAACCTTTTTCTATATAAAATAGGTTTTTCCGCAGCTGAACAGAGAGGTGAAACATTGCTTGGGATTATAGCCATTGCTGTAATTATAAACGGTGGAACCCATGGTTATATATCAACAAAACCTTCAGTAGGATACAGGTATATCCAAAGCGAAAGGGCTACAGGCAGCACCTTAAAGTCTCTTGCCTTACTAAACAGTACAAATTATGAACAAATCGCAGAAGAACTTAAAGTTTTTATAAGTTATAAGAACATCAAAAAAATACAAAAACTAGCCATTGACAGGATGGATGACCCGAAAGATATGGTTGAAGTAGCGATACGGCTTAGTAAATCATATATGCCGGGCGGAAGAGAAAGCAATGGCTTTAATATTCTTATTAAAAAGCTTTACGACAAGGGAAATCAGGATATACTATATTCTATTTATAAAGACGCACTTGTTCTAAACAGAGATTCTGTAGGATTTGTAGGCGCTCCAGCACTTTCAGAAGTTGTAAAAGCTATAGATAAAAAAGAATTCCTGCAAGAAATACTCGGGAACAATCAAACACCTGATTTTTTGGCAAAGATAGTAAAAAGTAAACTGGCAAAAAAAGAACAACAGATAATTCCTAATAATCAATAATTATGCTTCTTGAATTGCATTCCCACACATCCAAGCATTCCTCATGTTCTACAATTGATCCTATAACTATTGTTAAACAAACAGTTTTAAAAGGCCTTCAGGGAATAATAATCACTGAACATAATTACCTTTGGAGTGATGAAGAGCTAAATGAATTAAGGAAAAAAGCAGAAATAAGCGAAAACTTTCTTATACTTTCCGCTCAGGAAGTTCAGACTGACATGGGACACATACTTATCTATGGCGCTGACAAGTCAATCACAGACAAAATATCGTTAAGTAGCTTAAGGGAGCAATACCCGGACGCGGCCGTTATATGGGCACATCCTTTCAGGAACGGTTTTATTCCGGAGAAAGGCAAGCTTTTCAATCCTTTATTAGATGCTATCGAGATTTTTTCGTCTAATCAGACCCATAAAGAAAACTATCTGGGCTTAAAACTGTGGCATGAATACAAATTTACAGCCACGAGCGGCTCAGATACTCATGACAATGAAAGAATAGCTATACTTCCTTCCCAGTTTGACCATCCGGTAAATAATATTAATGACGTAGTTACAGAACTAAGGGCAGGCAGGGTACGGCCTTTTTTCAAGGAGATACCCAGGTCGGGAAGCCATTTAATCGTTACTGAGGTTACTTTCGGTACAAAGGGTGAGGACGAAGAAAGAAACAGAATAATAATAAAAAAGATCTCAAATACTGCAAAATGGGAAAAGGAAAAACTCTCCGTAGATATAAACAAAGCTATTTATGAAAAAGGTTTTAACTCTACAAGCAAGTACAGGGTTCCGCAGATCATAGATATCAGTCCGAAAGAAAACCTGGTAATAGAGGAAGGCCAGAGAGGCAAAAATTTATTCGAGGTTCTTCTTAACACTAAGAGCGATGCCGGGCTTGAATACTTTAAACTAACGGCAAAATGGCTTGCCAGGCTCCATAATGCAAAACTAAAACTTACTACAAAGGAAGACTCGGCAAAAAGGGAAATGAAAAGATTTGAATCTTATAAAAATGTGTTCATCAGTACAAACAGCCCGTTTAAAAAGAAAGCACTTGAGGCAATCGAGTTCGTTAAAATTGGAGAAAACGCCCTATTCGCAGGGCCGGATGCAGGTTTTGTGCAATGCCACGGCGATTTCCATCCAAAAAACATAATAATCGGTTTTGATAAAACCCATGACCCAAGCACTCTTTTTGTGTCGGTTATAGATTTCAATAACTCCATTGTAATGCCCCCTGAGTTTGACGTAGGGTATTTTCTTGCACAGTTCAAAGCTCAGTTTGACAATTACCCCAAAATCCAGGAGAAATACAAGGACAGCACCTTTTTAAAGGCTTACCAGGAAGAATCTTCAGCAGCTCTGAAAAGCGGTTTCAAGGCTCAAGTAGAATTATTTAAACTCAGGGCACAATTAAGTATAGCCTCGTTTTATATAAAGGTAGGAAAAGGTGAGAGCTTTGAAATGGATGAACTAATTTCTAAAATAAAAACAACTTAATCACTCCTTAATCTAATATGTGTTTAAAGGCACATGTGCTAAAAAACACATTGCTTTTTAAAAAAAATTGTTATAGAATGATATTGCATACATGAAAAAAACCTCAAGCTACATCATAACAAATCGTTTTTTACCAACTGTTTTGATAATATGTACAGCGTTTAATTTTTCCTATTGTAGCGAAGGCCAGCCTGCACCGTCACCAGCTGCCCAGCCAGGCGGGAAAGTTACGGTAGCAGTTTCCGATCTTAACGCAAAAGGTGTTTCTGCTATGGAGGCATCGGTTGTTTCAGATTTTCTGCGTGATTCACTGACAAACACCGGTGTTTATAACCTGGTTGAGCGGAGCAGCATGGAGCAAGTCCTGGCCGAGCAGAAGTTCCAGAGCAGCGGCTGCACAACCGATGAATGCGCTGTTAAAATGGGAAAGATGCTTAATGTTCAAAGGATGATACTGGGAAGCTTATCGAAACTTGGAGATATCTATTATGTAAGCGTAAGGATAGTTGATGTTGAGAAAGGCACCATTATAAATGCCGAAACAGTCAGTGCAAATTCCCTGCAGGAGATACAGCCTGCTTGTATACAGTTAGCAGACAGGATTACTGGTAGAACAACGAAATCATTTGTGCCTCCAGCAGCGCCAACAACCGCAGCGCCTGTTTCGGTAGTAAAAGAAAAGGGCACGCTCATAATTAAGTCTAATCCTATAGGTGCAGAGCTGATTATAGATGGTAATTCCATAGGCAACACACCAGCTGAGATACAGCTTACGGCAGAGTCTCACATCATTGAGCTTAAAAAAGGCAATATGTATTGGACTGACAAGGTAATTATACAGGCCAATAAAATCAAAAATCTCAACCCTTTTTTACAGGTACTGCCAACGGTGATAGAAATAACTACAGAACCGAAAGAATTAAAGATCTATTTAAACGATAAATCATATGGCTACAGCCCGCTAAAACAAGAGATAGCACCCGGCAAATATAAAGTCAGGATAAAGAAGGGCGGGTATAAAATTTACGAAGATGAGCTGACTGTTTTAGCGAACAAAACAAACAGTTTTGACATAGCCCTTGATAAGATAATCAAGCCTCCGGTAAGAACGAGGTTTGGTTTAGGCCTTCACTCTGGTGGAGCGTCGTTAAGATGGCTGCCCGGAGTATTAGGTTTTGAAGCAAAAGCCGATTCAGGCGATAACATTAATATCACAACTGGCAGGTTGTACATAAACTTTAACCCGCGCTCAAGCGTTATCGTATATATGGGTATTGAAGGCGGCCATATTGAGGGCGAAACAACAATCCAGAAATTTCAGGGTAACCTGGGTGGCGGTTTCTTAGGCATGGAATTCATGATAAAAAAACATTTTTCGTTCAACATGGATATAGGACAGTATGCTATTGGGCTAAATAATAAAGAATTTAAGGAAACAAAGATAGAAGAATCCTACTTAGTGGGGAACGTAGGCTTTAATATTTATTTCTAAAAAATATGAAAAAACTAACACTCTTAACACTAACCGCTGTGCTGTTGTCAACAATGAGTTGTTTTGCTGACTTCAAGTTTGGCTTGCTTGAAGCAGTTAAAGACGCCAGCAAAAAACTTGACGCTGCTTATGTCAAGCAGGGCGGGCCTATACCTAAGGCACCGAGCAATTTAAGCGGTATTGCTGTATCTATCAGCCAGGTCAATCTAACCTGGAGCGATAATTCAGATAACGAGTTTGGTTTTAAGATAAAACGTGCAAGCAACGGCTCTCCCTTTTCTACGATTGCCACGATAGATAAAAATGTCACTTCATTCTCAGATACAAGCGTAAGCCCCAATACAACATATAATTATAGAATTCATGCTTATAATGACACAGGTGAATCCTATGAAGATTCAGGAGCAAATACAAGTGTTACAACAAGAGCCTTAACCATAACTAAACTGGGAACATTTACATCAGCGGGGAAGACATTTTATAAAGTTTCCTGTTTAAGTAATTATGCCTATATTTTAATGGACAGCGCTATGTCCATAGTAAATATTTCAAACACTGCCAATCCAACTCAAGTTGGGATATTATCATCCGGTTTGAGTTCAACACCCAAAAATATATCTGTAAGCGGTAATTATGCCTATGTGGCAGATGGCGCTTCCGGATTAATTGTAATTAACTGTTCAAATCCCGCTGCTCCTACGATAGCTGGAACTTATACCACTTCAAACGCATCAAGTAATCAAGGTTTTACGGCTGTCCAGGTTTCCGGAAATTATGCGTATATTGGCGATAACCTGGGCTTTGAGATACTGGATGTTTCTAACCCGTCTTCTCCTACCTTGATCAAGACATTGGCTGCAAACGCTAATACAATTCATGACATATTTATTTCCGGCGACTACGCGTATCTGGCAAATGGAGTTGATGGAATCAGGATTGAAAACATCAGTAACCCCTCTTCCGCATACCAGGTTTCACAATTCAGCAAATATTCGACAAATCCAAATGATAATATTATTGTTAACACAAAAAATGTATATAAAAACGGAAACTATTTATATGTAACTGATGAAGTTTGGGGCCTGATAATAATAGATGTGTCAAATCCGGCGAACCCGCAGTTTGCGGGAAAATATACGAATTTAAGCGGTTATAGCATGTATGATATGTGTGCAAAAAACAATATAGCCTATCTGCCTGATTATAATTATGGACTAAGGATGATATCTGTGGCCGACCCTGAAAATCCTGTCGAAGCAGGCAGTTATACAGCTACCAAAAATTGCCGCGGCCTCTGCCTTTATGGAAACTATCTATGCGCTGCAAATGACATTAACGGGCTGGATATTTATGAAATCAATGTTTCATCCGTTCCAGTATCTGCTCCGGCAGCCCCAGGCAACCTCCGGCTGTCAACCAGGACAAAAACCTCAATAACGATTGCCTGGCAGGACAATTCTGATAATGAAACAGGGTTTGATATCCAGAGAAAAACAAATTCCGGCGGCACATATACTTGGCTTGATACTACGGGAGAAAACTCAACTTTATATACCGATTCATCCGGCCTGGTTCAAGGAACGTCTTATTATTACCGTATCAGAGCTTATAATTCCGTAGCTGCAACTTTTTCAGGTGAAATCGGGCCTGTAATTTTATCCACAGACCCACTTATTGGAAAATACTCTACATACGGAACAGTTTATGATATTTTTATATCAAGCCCGTATGCCTTCTTAGCTGCCGGGAACCATGGCCTTTCTGTTTTAGATATTACTGACCCTGCAAATCCGGTAATAGCAGGAAACTATACTATAAGTTCCAACGCAAATAGTGTACATGTGTCCGGTAACTACGTTTATGTAGCTTACGGATATTACGGGATAGAAGCTTATGACATAACTACTCTGCCAACTACTTCTATGTCCACGTTTGGGAACTATGCCACTTACGGCAATGCCAACGGTGTTACTGTAAGCGGAAATTATGCTTATCTTTCAGACAGCAGCTCTTCAAATGACCTGTCAATTTTTGATATATCCGACCCTTCCAGCCTGAATGGATCTTCACCTAAAACGTATAGCGCAAGCGGGAGCGCCCAGGCTATCGCCGTTTCCGGTAACTATGCATATCTTGCCTTTGATTCTAACCAGGGATTTCGAATACTTAATATCAGCAATCACTCAGCAAACCCGGTTTTAGTATCTCAGACAACAATTACCGGGGCATGCAAGAGTATTAGTGTAAGCGGTAATTACCTGTATATTGGCGGCTCATTTGGCTTGAAGATCTATGATATAACAAACCCGGCATCACCCATATTAGTTAAAACATATACAACTTCCGCCTGTGATAAAATTTATGTCTATGGAAACTACATATATCTGGCAGAAACCTCCAACGGTATTGAGATACTTGACATTTCAAACCCGGCATTGCCAACATTGGTTAAAAGCTTTACACCCACAGGAGGCACTGGCTCTTATGTACACAGTATTTACGCAAAAGGCAAATATGTATATTGCGGCCTGAGCGGCGGCGATTTGAATATTTTTGATTTTGGCATTGTGCCGTCTACAAGTTCTATAGTGCCGGATAAACCTATAAATTTCCAGGTTGCAAAGGCTTCATATACTTTTGTCAACTTGGCCTGGACAGATGTTTCCAGCAATGAAACTGGATATAGATTATACAAGTCAACATCGGCCAATTCATACGGAGTTATAATCGCAACTCTTGCTGCTAACAGTTCCACTTACTCCAACACCGGCCTAATGCCTAATACTTCATATTATTACAGGTTATATGCCTATAACTCTGCGGGTAATTCTATTGCTACTGATACTGTTATTGGTTTTACAAAAGCGGTTCCTATAGTTGAAATCGGCAGTTATAACCCCTCAGAAAATATTTATCATGTATATGTTACTTCCGGTTATGCTTATGCTTCAACATCCGAGAGCTATAGTTTTCAAATCATTAATATATCTACTCCAACAAACCCTACCATAGTTGGAAATTATACCTCCATACCTCCTTCGAAATCATTTGTTACAGATAAAAAAGCGTACGTTTGCGCAAACAATTTAACTATTCTCGACGTTTCTGTTTCATCTTCACCTGTGTTAAAAGGTTCGGCCGGGAATATGTCGTGGGGCGTTGATATAATAGGGAATAAGGCATATTCAGCTGCTGCTCCAAATGGGCTTCAAATAATAGATATTTCAGTTTCAACAAATCCTGTATTACTTGGATCCTTTATTACATCAGGTTCAGCTTGCAACGTTGATGTTGTTGGCAATTATGCATATCTTGCGACATATAATTATGGATTAAGAATAATAGATATTTCAAATCCAGCGTCACCATCTGAAACCGGTTATTATGACCTCGGATATAGCCATAATGCATTTGCTGTCAAGGTTTTAGGAAATTATGCATATATAGCTTATCATGGTAACGGATTAAGAATAGTTGACATATCAAATCCTGCAAGTCCAACTGAAGTTGGTTCAGCTCCAGTGAGTTATGCCAATGATGTTTATCTTAATGGAAATTATGCCTATGTGTCTAATGTATATGGCACATTACATATAATAAACATTGCTGATCCAAAGAATCCACACGAAGTGGCCAGATATCAAGGGCCCGGTACCAATATGAATAGCGTGTTTGTTTTGGGTAACTATATTTATATCGGGGATACGCAGGCCGGCCTTAGGATTCTAAAAACAAATCTTCCATAATTTATTGCATTTTGACATTGACTTTTTAAAACATATTTAATAGAATAGTTTTGCTTTTATGAAAAAAACCGTATATCTTATAACAAGCCATCTCATATTAACCGTGCTGATATTAGGCACGGCATTTAATATGTCATATTCTGAAAATCAACCCACCCAGCCGCAGGCAGCAGCAAATACAAAATTAACCGTAGCTGTTTCAGACCTTAACGCAAAAGGCGTTTCTGCCATGGAAGCATCGGTCGTTTCAGACTTTTTGCGTGATGCATTGACAAATACCGGGGTTTTTAATCTTGTTGAGCGAAGCAGCATGGAGCAGGTGCTTGCCGAGCAGAAGTTCCAGAGCAGCGGATGCACTACGGATGAATGCGCCGTTAAAATGGGAAAGATGCTTAATGTTCAAAGGATGATACTGGGAAGCCTGTCAAAACTCGGAGAGATATATTACGTAAGCGTAAGGATAGTTGATGTTGAGAAAGGCACCATTATAAATGCCGAAACAGTCAGTGCAAATTCCCTGCAGGAGATACAGCCTGCTTGTATACAGTTAGCAGACAGGATTACTGGTAGAACAACGAAATCATTTGTGCCTCCAGCAGCGCCAACAACCGCAGCGCCTGTTTCGGTAGTAAAAGAAAAGGGCACGCTCATAATTAAGTCTAATCCTATAGGTGCAGAGCTGATTATAGATGGTAATTCCATAGGCAACACACCAGCTGAGATACAGCTTACGGCAGAGTCTCACATCATTGAGCTTAAAAAAGGCAATATGTATTGGACTGACAAGGTAATTATACAGGCCAATAAAATCAAAAATCTCAACCCTTTTTTACAGGTACTGCCAACGGTGATAGAAATAACTACAGAACCGAAAGAATTAAAGATCTATTTAAACGATAAATCATATGGCTACAGCCCGCTAAAACAAGAGATAGCACCCGGCAAATATAAAGTCAGGATAAAGAAGGGCGGGTATAAAATTTACGAAGATGAGCTGACTGTTTTAGCGAACAAAACAAACAGTTTTGACATAGCCCTTGATAAGATAATCAAGCCTCCGGTAAGAACGAGGTTTGGTTTAGGCCTTCACTCTGGTGGAGCGTCGTTAAGATGGCTGCCCGGAGTATTAGGTTTTGAAGCAAAAGCCGATTCAGGCGATAACATTAATATCACAACTGGCAGGTTGTACATAAACTTTAACCCGCGCTCAAGCGTTATCGTATATATGGGTATTGAAGGCGGCCATATTGAGGGCGAAACAACAATCCAGAAATTTCAGGGTAACCTGGGTGGCGGTTTCTTAGGCATGGAATTCATGATAAAAAAACATTTTTCGTTCAACATGGATATAGGACAGTATGCTATTGGGCTAAATAATAAAGAATTTAAGGAAACAAAGATAGAAGAATCCTACTTAGTGGGGAACGTAGGCTTTAATATTTATTTCTAAAAAATATGAAAAAACTAACACTCTTAACACTAACCGCTGTGCTGTTGTCAACAATGAGTTGTTTTGCTGACTTCAAGTTTGGCTTGCTTGAAGCAGTTAAAGACGCCAGCAAAAAACTTGACGCTGCTTATGTCAAGCAGGGCGGGCCTATACCTAAGGCACCGAGCAATTTAAGCGGTATCGCTACATCTATCACCCAGGTAAATTTAACCTGGTCTGATAATTCTGATAACGAGTTTGGTTTTAAAATAAAACGGTCAAACAACGGTTCGCCCTTTTCTACTATTGCCACGGTGGATAAAAATATCACTACATATTCCGATACAAGTGTCAGCCCTAATACCGGTTATTATTATAGACTACAAGCTTATAATGACACCGGCGAATCAGAGCAAAATGATCCGGGCGCAAATACAAGTGTTACAACGGGAGTGCTTTCAATATCTAAACTCGGCACATATACTGCTTCCGGAACCTTTTATAAAGTCGCATGTTTAGGAAATTATGCTTACCTTGCGATGGACAGCGCATTCTCAATAGTTGACATCTCCAATATCGCGGTTCCTGTACTTTCGGGAAGTATATCATCCGGATTAAGCTCAGCGCCAAAAAATATCGCAGTAAACGGAAACTATGCTTATGTAGCAGAGGGCACATCAGGTTTGACTATAATTAATTGCTTAAATCCAACTGCTCCTGTAATAGTTGGCACTTATGCCAATACCAGCGGGAACGGTGTAACAGCTGTCAAGGTTTCCGGCAATTATGCATATGTAGGGGATAACAACGGATTTGAAATACTTGATGTTTCAAATCCGAATGCACCTACAGTAATAAAAACCCTGGCTACAAACGGCATCATAGTCAATGATATATTTATTTCAGGCGATTATGCATATTTGGCGAACGGAGGAGACGGCATTAGAATTGAAAATATAAGCTCTCCATCTTCCGCATACCAGGTTACGCAGTTCAGCAATTTCTCAAATGACAACAGCTATAATAGTGTTAATGCAAAAGCATTATATAAAAGCGGAAATTATTTATATGTAATTGACAATAACAACGGATTGGTAGTAATTGATGTATCAAATCCAGCAAGCCCGCAATTTAAAGGCAAATACACAGCAGTAAGCGGTTATAATATGTATGATGTATGCGTGAAAAATAATATGGCATACCTTGCAGACTATTATTACGGGCTTAGAATAATATCTTTTGCTGACCCTGAAAATCCAGTTGAAGCCGGAAGCTATACTACTACAAAAAACTGTCGTGGATTATGTATTTATGGAAATTATGTTTATTCAGCAAATACATCCTATGGAATGGAGATTTACCAGTCAAATGCATCTTCAACCACAGCTTCAAGTACTGCGCCCACAGCTCCAACTAACCTGAGGCTGTCAAACAGGACAAAAGTATCAATATCCATTGCCTGGCATGACAATTCTGACAATGAAACCGGGTTCGATATACAGAGAAAAACAAATTCCGGCGGCACCTATGCCTGGCTTGCTACTATGGGAGAAAATTCAACTTTATATACTGATTCCTCCGGGTTGAATGCAGGAACATCCTATTATTACCGTATCAGGGCTTATAATTCTATAGACGCAACTTTTTCAGATGAAATTGGGCCTGTAATTTTATCTATAGATCCTCTTGTGGGAAAATACGATACACCAGGACAATCTTATGGTGTATTTGTTTCAAGCCCCTATGCTTATGTTGCTGATTATAACGGCCTAAGGATAATAAATATCTCCAACCCGACAAACCCTGCTAATGTTGGAAGTTACGATATAAGTTCCAGTTATCCAACAAATAATGTAACTGTATCCGGAAACTATGCCTATGTCACTGCTGGCTATTATGGCTTGTATGTGTTAGATATTTCAAATCCGGCAAGTATAAGTTATGCAAGCAATTCTTCAGCTTATTCTAATGCAAATGATGTCTGTATTAAAGGCAATTATGCATTCGTATCAGATAGTGGCGGCTCATATGATATGAGGGTTTTTAATATTACCAACCCAACAAGCATATCGCAAGTCGGATACCACAGTGTTGCTGGGAATGCTCAATGTATATTTGTTTCTGGAAATTATGCTTATATCGGATTAGATAGTTCGTACGGATTTCAAGTGCTTAATGTGGCAAACCCTGTAAACTCTAACAATTTTCAGGCGCTTGGCCAGCAATCCGTTTCCGGGACATGCTATGATATTTATGTAGAAAATAATTATGCTTATGTGGCAAATGGGGCATATGGTTTGAAGATATATAATGTTTCTAATCCGTCTTCAATGAGCCTTGTTGCTTCTTACAGCACGGCAGGTTTATGCAAGGGTGTCTATGTATATGGTAACCGGTTATACCTGGCCGAAGAATCAAGCGGCATAGAAATCCTGGACATCACAAACCCCGCTGCACCTTCTCTTTTAAAAAGTTACCAGACATCCGCAACTGCAAGGGGAGTTTTTGCAAAAGGGAACTACGTTTATGTTGCTGATGACACATCAGGGCTTGACATATGTGATTTCGGAATAGCCCCTTCATCCGGAAGTTTTGTACCGGATAACCCGGCAAACTTCCAGGTAACACAAGCATCTACAACCTTCGTTAACTTAAGCTGGACAGATAATTCAAATAATGAACTTGGATTCAGGCTATACAGGTCAACTTCAATAACGAGCTATGGAGTAATCATAGCTACCATAGCTGCAAATTCCTCAAGTTATTCAAATACAAGTTTAATGCCTAATACCTCTTTCTATTATACTTTATGTGCTTATAACAGCGCAGGCAACTCAACAAATCCAACAACGACTCTTGGCCTGACAAAAATGGTTCCGATAGTTGAAATAGGCAACTATAACCCAAGCGAAAATTACTATAAAGTCTTTGTCACTTCCGGTATAGCCTATGCATCATGCCAGACCGGCGGCCTGCATATTATAAATGTTACTAATCCAGCAAGCCCGACAAAAAAAGCCGGTTTTACATCCAAATATTCATACGCAGCATTTGTCGGCAATGATAAAGCCTATCTTGCCACAGGCGGTTATTATGATTTAACAGTCCTTAATGTCTCTATTTCTTCTTCGCCTGTTGAAAGAGGTTCTGTGAATATCGGGAACACGGGCTACGGTGTTGAAGTCGCTGGTAATAAAGCTTATGTCGCAGCTGGTGGCAGCGGCCTTAAGATAGTAAATATCTCGGTTTCTTCTTCTCCTGTGGTCCTGGGCACCTACGATACATATACGGCATATGATGTAGCTGTTGTAGGAAATTATGCATATGTATCTGACTCATACTACGGACTTAGAATCATAAATATATCAAATACTTCATCCCTTACTGAAACGGGCTCATATAACCCTACAACCAATTATACTGCGTATACAACAAAAGTCTCAGGGAACTATGCCTATGTTGCTTATGGTGGATACGGGTTAAGGGTAGTTGACATATCTAACCCGTCATCACCCACTGAAGTCGGCTCATTTTACCCGAATGTTTACAGTTCCAATATATATGATGTCTTCATTAAAGGGAATTATGCTTATGTAATAGACAGTTATTATAACTATTTGCGCATTCTAAACATTTCCGATCCAACCAGGCCATGGGAAGTTGCAAGATTTAAAACTTCCAGCCAGAACCTGTACGGCGTTTATGTATCAGGTAATTATATTTATCTTGCTGCCAATGACACAGGTCTCAGAATTCTAAGAGCCAATCTTCCTTAGCTTTTCTCTTAATTACTTCCTTAACTTAAACCTTGACTAATTATTAATTTTACAATATAATCTATCAATCAAGCTTTCATTAATTTTTACAATGGATAAGAAAAACATAAAATCGCTTCAAATTCCGATAAAGAAAGTCGGCAACAGAAGAAAAGCCCGCGAAGCTGCCTTAAAGATGCTTTATCTTTGTGACAATTGCAAATTCTCCATTGAAGATGCCCAGAAATCCTATTGGGAAGATATTGCCACTTCAGACAGCGTCCATACTTTTGCAAAAGAACTTCTTGTAGGTACTCTAAATAAGATAGATTTCCTGGACCAGTTGATAATAAAACATACCAAAAACTGGAAACTTGACAGGATGGCTTCTATTGACAGGAACATACTCAGGCTTGCTGCCTTTGAGATGATAGATACTCCGCAAACACCTATAAGCGTAATCATTGATGAAGCTGTAGAAATAGCAAAAACTTTTTCCACGCAGGATTCCGGCAAATTCGTAAACGGCATTTTAGATAAACTTAAAACCGCAAGAAAAGCCCACGATGAACGACAGCCTAAGTAAAATATCACTAAAAATAAAAACTTTAAAAGAAAAGATCAACCTAAACGATTACCAATATTACGTTTTAGACCAGCCAAAAATATCAGATTACGAATACGACCAGTTAATGAAAGGTCTCAAGGAACTGGAGTACCAGTACCCGCAGTTTATAACTCCGGATTCGCCCACACAAAGAGTTTCAGGCCAAGCCTCGCCCACATTTGCCCCTGTAAAACATATCATACCAATGCTTTCTTTGGATAACACTTATAATGAGGAAGAACTCAAGGCATGGTACGACAGGGTAGTAAAATCATTAAAAACAGAAAAGATAGAATTTGTTGTGGAGCTAAAGATAGACGGGGTGAGTCTATCCCTGACCTATGAAAATGCACTGCTTACCAGGGCCGCTACACGGGGCGACGGGGAGAAAGGAGAGGATATAACCCCTAATGCAAAAACCATTAACTATATACCCTTGAAATTGTTGACAAGAGAGTCCCCGATCTTTTTAGAAGTGAGAGGCGAAGTTTATATAGACAAAAAGGATTTTGAAAGATTGAACAACAGGATGATTGATAACAAAGAAGAACCTTTTGCAAACCCGAGGAATGCGGCTGCCGGCTCCTTAAGGCAAAAAGATACAAAAATAACCGCATCAAGGCCTTTAAAATATTTTGTGCACTCCTACGGCAAGATAGTAGGTGGCAAATATTTTGCCACCCATTGGGATTTTCTGGCTGCTTCTAAAAAATATGGGCTTCCTATAAACAAGTATTCAGTGCTTTGCATGAATTTCAGCGAAGTGATAGCTAAATGCAAGGAGTTTGAGACCATAAGAGATACCGTACCTTTTGAAATTGACGGTGCCGTAATTAAGGTTAACGACCTTGAACAACAAAGAATGCTTGGTTTTACCATGAAAAGCCCGAGGTGGGCCATAGCCTTTAAATTTGCCCCAAGAGAAACCACGACAAAGGTTAAAGACATAAGGGTGCAGGTAGGAAGGACCGGTATCCTTACGCCTGTTGCAGACCTTGAACCTGTATCGCTTTCAGGTGTGACCATCTCTCATGCAACCCTTCATAATTTTGATGAAATAAAACGCCTTGATGTAAAGATCGGCGATAGAGTCCTGATACAGCGCGCCGGGGACGTTATACCAAAAGTAGTAAAAGTTATCGTTTCTGAGCGCACAGGGAATGAAAAAACCGTTCATATCCCGCCTAAGTGCCCTGCCTGCGAGGGACCGATAACTAAAGAGAAAGAGGAAGATGTTTCTTACAGGTGCTTAAATCCTTCCTGCCCTGCCCAGATAGAACTCGGGCTTTCTCATTTTTCGAAACGAGAAGCTATGGATATTGAAAGTATGGGAGAAGCAGTCATTAAGCAGCTCCTAAACAGGAAAATGGTATCTAATTTCTCTGATATATATAAATTAAAAAAAGAAAGTCTTTTAAAACTTGACCTGTTCAAAGATAAAAAAGCGCAGAATCTCCTTGATGCAATTGAAAAAAGCAAGACCCAGCCCCTAAACAGGCTTATATATGGGCTCGGCATTAGAAATGTCGGGGAAAAAGCCGCACTTACCCTGGCGGAGCATTTTCAAACTATCCATAAGCTCATGCAGGCTTCTAGTGACGAACTCTTAAATATAAATGAAATAGGGCCTGTGCTGGCCAGGTCTATACTAGATTATTTTTCGCAGGCTAGCGTAAAAAAGCTGATTAATGAGCTTGCCTTACTTGGCATAAACCTTAGACAGCCTGAAACAGAACAAAGCGCAAAACCACTTGAAGGCAAAACCTTTGTTTTGACAGGCGAGCTTAAGGCTTATTCAAGGGGCGAAGCCGAAAATAAGATACGGGAACTTGGAGGAAATCCTGCTTCCAGTGTAAGCAGGAAAACCGATTTTCTGGTGACAGGAGAAAACCCCGGTTCTAAATATGCTAAAGCAAAAGGACTCGGCGTTAAAATATTGAACGAAGAAGAGTTTATAAAGCTAATTGAAAAATACAAAATTAGCAATTAGCAATGCGAAGCTTTTAATCTTTTGATTTTCATTTTGAAATGCTAACTGCTAATGGCTTTTGAAGAACCTTACAATTATACTTTCTTTTATAAGTGAATATTATCACAATAAAATTATCATCAAAGATTTAATTGAAAATTATAGAAAACATCCCTAAGACAACAATACCTCTTAAAATATTGAATGGATAATTTAAGACGGGATTGACAAATTATAAGTATAGATGTATAATTGTTCCAATAATGTGAAATAAGGAACAATATGCTGCCTATAAACAGAAACTGTATAATTCGACTTTCACAGTACCGCCATTCAATAAACAAATTCAAAGCACTGGGTTTTTTAAAGATCTTTTCTGACAATCTTGCTGAAGCCGTAGGTGTTACATCAACACAGGTGAGGAAAGATTTCTCATTGTTCAAAATATCCGGAAATAAACGCGGAGGGTACGACCTGGATGCTCTTTCCAACAGGTTAAACGAAATCCTGGGCAAAAATGAAATTCATAAATGTATACTTGTAGGTGCGGGAAAAATCGGCACGGCTCTTCTCAAATACAAGGGGTTTGAAAGCCAGGGTATTGAAATAATCGCAGCATTTGATATCGACCCTTCCAAAATGACGGGAAGCGGAAGCATTCCGGTCCTAAGTCTTGAGGAACTTGACAGTTTTGTTAAGAAAAATCATGTTAAGATAGGAATTATTACAGCGCCTGACATAGCTGCCCAGCAAATTGCAGATAAACTAGTTAATTCTGGGATAAAAGGCATCCTAAATTTTGCGCCAATTCAATTGCGCTGCCCCTCCGATGTTATTATTAATAATGTCAACCTGGTAGCCGAACTTGAAAATGTTATCTATTTTGTGAATATCTCCGAAAAATCAAAAGGCAGGCAGTGATGTCTCTGTATTACATAACTACTTCAGATTGGGAAAGTTTTCTTTGCCGGCTGGCAGAAGGATTTTCTCTTTACGGCCTTAGAGCAGTTGAGGAAAAACTCTTTTGGGAAGAAGTAGCTCCTGATAGAGTAAACGAAATAACCGTAAATCGATACCGGGCACTCCAACCGGTAAAGAGTTTTTTCTTCCCTGTAAAAGAAGAAGTTACGCTTGCCCCAAAAGAAAAAAAAGTGGCCTTATTAGGCGTTAAAGAATGCGATATCGAGCATCTTAAAACGATGGATGCTATATTTATCGGAGGAGCCCTTGTTGACCCTTATTATGCAGTTAGAAGGGGGGATACTTTTATAATATCTTGTGATTGCGACGATTACCTGCCGAGCTGCTTTTGTACTTTAATAGAAGGAAAGCCTTATCCCTCAAAGGGTTTTGACATTAACATAAGCCCCCTAAAAACAGGTTTTATCGCAGAAACAGGAAGCGCTTGGGGTGAAAAGATCGTTTCTTCTTCTAAGGAACTATTTAGCGAAGCTCAGCCGCAACATCTTGAAGAAAGGGAAAAACAAAGGCTTAAAATAACCGAAGCTGTAAAAGAAAACAATAAAGATTATACCTGGAGTAATCCAAAAATAATAGTCGACAGCGAGTTCGTTTCAAAAGTATGGGAGACCGGCGTTGCAAAGACCTGCGTGGAATGCGATGCATGCCGTTTTGCCTGTGGGACCTGTTATTGTTTCCTTCTTTCTGAAACTTCTAAAGAGTGGTCCAGGATACGCACCTGGGATTCATGCCAGTCAACAGGTTACGGACGCGTAGCCGGAGGTGCTAACCCGAGAAAAACAAAAAGCGAACGGTTAAGGAATTGGTATACTTGCAAACTCCTGTACAGGCCTGAAAATTTTGGATTTTATGCCTGCACAGGATGCGGAAGATGCATAACGGTCTGCCAGGGGAAAATCGACATAAGAAGAAGCCTTCAGAGGCTTAAAGATAAGATAGTTTAGTGTTTAGAATTGAGAGTTTAGAGATTTTTGAAGTTGATTATCTTTGAACTCTAAACTAACTAAGAGGAATAATGTTTCCAAGCCCTTATCACTCAATACAGGCAAAAGTAGAAAAAGTCATTACTGAGACTTCAAATATAAAGACTTTCACGCTAAGGCCTGAACAAAATTTCAGATTTGCAACCGGGCAGTTCATTGAATTGTCCGTGCCCGGATTGGGAGAAGCCCCGTTCACACCGTCTTCTTCGCCTTTTGAAACAGACACCATTGATGTGACCATAATGAAAGTCGGACATTTAACAGAGCACCTTCACCAATTAAGAGGGGGAGAGACCTTGGGCATGCGCGGCCCTTACGGCCATGGCTATCCGATAAAGGAGTTTTACGGAAAAGAAGTTTTGATCCTGGGCGGCGGAGTAGGGATGGCACCTTTAAGGTCCTTCTTGCTTACCTTAATTGTTCTGCAGGAGCACTTTAAAAAGATAATTTTGTGTTATGGATCTAAAACCCCCGAAGACGTAGTCTATAAATATCTTTTTCCTCATTGGAAAAGAATCAATAAGCTTAATATTTTGAGAAGCGTTGACAAATGCCCTATAGGAGCATGGGATGAAACTGTAGGCCTGGTTACCTGCCTTCTTGATAATTTAAAAGCAGATCTTTCAAATGCCGTAGCCGTTGTTTGTGGCCCGCCTATAATGATGAAGTTCGGCACTATGAAACTCATTGAAATAGGTTTTAAACCGAAAGATATATATCTTTCTATGGAAGCAAATATGTCGTGCGGCCTTGGTAAGTGCGGGCATTGCCAGCTTGGGCCACATTTTATTTGTAAAGACGGCCCTGTATTTACCTACGAGCAAATTAAGAAAATTCACGACCCGTTTGCGTAAATGAAGTTCGGAGTAATTAGTTCGTAGTAAAGGCTTTATTTACTCCGAACTACGAACTCCATACTACGAACTTAATAATTTTTATGAAAAAACTGTTTATTGACCTTGAAAAATGCTATAAATGTGGAGCATCTTCAGCTTGTTCTTCAGATGAACTGCGGAATCCGCCGAAGCTTATAAACCCATCAGAAGCTTTGCAGTTAGGAGGACAGCCCACTTCGCATTCCCCCTCTGATATGGGTCAGATGCCTTCTGCGAAGACGGGCAAAAAGTGCGCTGCAAGGTGCAGCTATTATTTTCATCCTGAAAATGACGGCTATATCCGGTGCATAGCCCTCGGTGTTCAGGAACACGTATGCAGGCGGTGTGAAGAGCCCCCGTGCGTAGCCTCATGCCCCCAGAACGCACTGGGGCAGAGAGAGGCCGATCTAAGGCTTGAAAGATATTCGATGAGATGCACATCGTGCAAGACCTGCACAGCGGCCTGCCCGTTCGGGGTCATAATACCTGAGATAGTGGAATACAAGACCACGATGTGCGACTATTGTTTTGACCGTTCGGATGACAAGACTCCGCCTATCTGTACCCAGACGTGCCCCGAAGGCGCTCTTGAATGGAAAGAAGTAAATGAAGACCCAAAACAAAATATTTATGCAGTAAGAGACGGCCTTTTTTATGTACGCACTATTAAATGGAAAGAATAAAAGGAGATACAATTTCGAATAGGCAAATTCGAATCTCGAAAAAATATCAAATAGGCAAAAAGGCAAACAACAAAAACTTTTCTTGATTTTTGAATATTTAATATTGCAGTTTTTTTCGGAATTCGTGTTTCGGATTTCGAAATTATAAAAATTATGTTAAAAATATTATTTAATTACTTTATTTTTCCGGGATTTATTTTTCTATCCATTCTAGGGATGTTCGTAAGCTGGGTAGACAGGAAAGTCACAGCCAGGGTGCAGTGGCGCCTTGGTCCTCCTATCCTGCAGCCCTTTTATGACCTAAGGAAATTGTTGTTAAAGGAAACTATAATACCAAAGCAGGGGAACACGTTGTTGTTCGTTCTGTCTCCGGTGTTGTCGCTCCTTTCAGTGATACTGGTATCAAATATACTGGTTTTGACGTACCTGTACCCGCAGAGGAGCTTTATGGGAGATATGATAGTCGTTATCTATCTTTTACTTATTCCCGCCCTGACAACTATCATAGGCGCTTCGGCGTCTTTTAACCCGTTATCTTCCCTTGGCGCAAGCCGTGAGATAAAACTCATTCTAAGCTATGAACTGCCGTTCATCTTAGCTCTGCTCGTACCAATAATAAGGTCTCACAGCATACTTCTTGGCGACATTATAAGGTTTCAGCAAAGCTCGGGCTCTTTTGCCTCCAGCCTTTCAGGAATGCTCGCTTTTGCCGTAGCCTTGTTATGCATGCACGCGAAGATCGGGCTTGTCCCTTTTGACCTGGCCGAAGCCGAAACAGAGCTTGCAGGCGGCGTATCTATAGAGTATTCAGGACCTCTGCTTGCCTTTTGGAAACTCTCAAAGATGATGATGCTTATCGTAGCTCCTGTTTTTCTTATCGTTGCTTTTCTTGCCGGAGGAGGTATTACGGGTTTTATCATTAAATTTCTTTTGATCACCGTAGCCTTTATTCTGATAAAAAACACTAACCCGCGTGTGAGGATAGACCAGGCAATGAGATTCTTTTGGGGGCCTGTCGCTATTTTAGGTTTTGTTTCAGTGCTGCTTGCTTTGATGGGATTTTAGAATAGAAGAGTTCGGAGTTATTAGTAATTAGTTCGTAGTACAGACTTTACAAACTCAGAACTACAAACTCCATACTCCGAACTGGATAAAAAATGTTTGAAAAAACAAAAACTTTAACCAAATCACTGTTCGCTTTTCACGTGGGCGCAAGCGCCTGCAACAATTGCGATATTGAAATACTAGACTGCCTCACTCCCAAATATGACCTGGAGCGGTTCGGGGTTGTTCTTGTGGGTTCTATCAGGCATGCAGATATACTTCTCGTTACAGGTGTGGTCAATAAGAAAATAATACCGAAGCTGAAAAAAATTTACGAACAGGCTCCAAGGCCGTGTTTTGTGGTAGCAATAGGCGGTTGTTCCTGTTCAGGGATAACCTTCCGTGACTCATACAACTTTGCGGGTCCCCTTGATAAAATAATACCGGTAGATGCCTATATCCCGGGATGTCCGCCCAAGCCGGAAGCTATAATAGCAGGCCTGGCTAAATTGATTAACTCGGTGAAATCATGAACCTAATAGAAGAATTAAAATCTAAGTTTGATAAAGAAATACTGAAGTTTGAGCAAAAAAAAGCAAAGAGGGTTTATATTGACATAGACCCGAAGAACATAATTCCGTTCGGGTCATATTTATTTAATAAGCCGGCGCTCAGGTTCATGATCGCAAGCGGGATGGATACACGCTCCGGCATAGAGATAATGTATCATTTTTCTGATGATTCAACAGGAGTCATAATAACTTTACGGGTCATATTGACGAACAAAGAAAAACCTGAGATCGACTCTTTGTCAAACATTATCAAAGGCACTAACTGGATAGAGCGGGAAATGCATGAACTTTTAGGAATAATCTTTATCGGCCATAAAAACTTGAAGCATCTGATACTTCCTGATGACTGGCCGAAAGACGACTACCCCTTACGGCAAAAAGAGAGGAAATAACAAAATAATTGCAAATTGCAAATCGAGAAAATGCAAATTTCAAATTGAAAGACAAAAAATAAACAAATGTATAAAAGGCCGTTAAATTTGCATTTTTCAATTTACAATTTTCATTTTGCACTTAAGTAGTAATAGAGAGGTTTATCTTGGACAAAAAATGCGTAATACCTATCGGGCCTTTCCATCCGCTGCAGGAAGAACCGGAATTTTTCCGGCTCCATGTTGACGGCGAGAAAGTTACCGGTGTAGACATAGAGATAGGCTATAACCACAGAGGCATAGAGAAACTTTCCGAGTCAAAGACGTACGATCAGGGGCTTTTTCTTGTTGAGCGGATCTGCGGGATATGTTCGTGCTCGCATCCCTTTGCTTATGTAAACGCCATCGAAGAACTCGCAGGTATCGAAATACCGGAAAGGGCAAGATATGTGCGCAGTTTAGTGGGAGAGCTGGAGAGGATACATTCGCACCTTTTATGGCTGGGCCTTGCCGGCCATTTTTTAGGGTACAACACTGTCTGGATGTGGTCATGGAAATACAGGGAACTTGTCCTTGATATATTTGAGAAAATATCCGGCAACAGGCAGCATTACGGAGCGATGAAAGTAGGGGGTACCAGGTTTGATATTACAGGAGAAGATATAGGCTGGATAGAAAAACAGCTTGACGAACTTTTGCCGGCAGTGGACATGTTTAAAGGCGCTGTTATGGATGACCCTGTTATCCATGCAAGGACAAAAGGTGTAGGTATTATAACAGCACAGGACGTGAAAGATTACGGGGCTGTTGGCCCTATAGCCCGTTCATCCGGAGTTGCTATTGATGTAAGAAAAGATGACCCTTATGCAGCCTACGGCCTGGTTGATTGGAATATAGTAACAATGAACACCTGTGACGTCTTTGGAAGAGCAGGGGTAAGGATCCTTGAATTATATGAAAGTATCAAAATAATAAAGCAATGCCTGGCACACTTAAAAACCACCCCGGGGCCTGTAGACCTGAATATAAAGGATATACCTCCGGGCGAAGGCATCGGCCGCCATGAAGCTCCGAGAGGCGAAGTTGTACATTACGTAAGGGGAGATAAAACAAACTCACCTACACGGCATAAGATAAGGGCTCCTTCATATATGAACATCGCAACAAACGAAAAATCCGTAATCGGCTACAATGTCTCAGATGCACTCATAATACTTGCAGCCGCTGACCCGTGCTATTGCTGTACGGAAAGGATCGCTGTGGTAGATGCCTTTAACAGGAAAATGTTGATGAACGGCAATGACTTGATACGTAAGTCTCAGGAAAAGACCAAAAAATTAAGGAGCAGAAAGTTCGGAGTCAGTAGTTCGTAGTTATTAACTATTAGTTGTTTAAGATTTTACTCTGAACTCCCTACTCCGAACTAATAAACTATTTATGTACCAGATATTTATACCCACTCTATTTACCATTGCCCTTGGATTTTATGCTATGCTTGTTCCTAAAAAGAACACATATTTGCATAAAATCATACTTGTCTGTGCTACCCTTAACAATTTTATTCTTGGCATTTATTTATTTATAAAACAACCTTACTACACTTCTGACTTTATTCGCGTTGACAATTTAGCCCTTCTAACTTTATTAGCCGTAGGTTTTTTTGGTTTCTTCATTTCTGTATATTCATTAAAATATTTTTCAGATGATTTTAACTTCAAAGGATATTCTATTTATACCCTCTTTACTATCGGCGCTGCCTCAGCCGTAGGTTTTGTCAATAATTTTATTCTTTTAGTTTTTTTCTGGGGATTTTTAGGCCTTCCGTTATATCTTTTAATAAGCCTTTCACAAGAAGCTACGGCAGCAGCCAAAAAAGCTTTTATCTTTATCGGAGGGTCAGATGCATTGATGATAGTCGGAATAGCTATTATCTACTTTACAAGAGGAACCTGGACTATATCAGGATTTCCTATTCCAGCTGCAGGGTTCGGATTCCTTGCTTTTATCTTTTTGTTAGTTGCTTCTCTTGCCAAAGCGGGTGCTGTGCCTGTTCATACCTGGGTACCGGATGTAAGCCAAAAAGCTTTTATACCCGTTACAGCCCTTCTTATTGCGACCCTGGACAAACTGCTCGGCATATATCTTCTGGCAAGAATCGTAAATGATGTGTTTATTAATAGTCCTTCCGTTACAAGCATTCTTTTGATAGTAGGTGCATCAACGATCATTATAGCCGTAATGATGGCACTAGTACAACATGACTTCAAGAAACTTCTGGGATATCATGCGGTTTCTCAGGTAGGCTACATGGTCGTAGGTATAGGAACGGGAAATCCAGTCGGCTTTATCGGCGGGATTTTTCATATGATAAATCATACTTTATATAAATCTACTTTATTTTTGTCAGGCGGGGCTGTTGAAAAACAAACAGGCACTGCAAACCTTGATGAACTTGGCGGGCTTTCAAAACTAATGCCGCTTACTTTTTTAAGCGCACTGGTAGCGTCCCTGTCGATATCAGGGATCCCGCCTTTTAACGGATTTGTTTCCAAATGGCTTATATACCAGGGGCTTATAACCTCCTTTAACAATAACCATTCTTTAATTACGATACTTGTTTTGGTTACAGCCATGATAGGCTCTGCACTTACCCTTGCCAGCTTTATGAAACTTATACATGCTACCTACCTTGCTGCACCTAAGAAACCCATGGATTTTATTAAGGAAGCTCATTGGGCAATGTTATTGCCAATGGTATTATTTTCCGGCCTCTGTATTATTTTCGGTGTTTTTTCCTATCAAATCCCTTTAAAACTGTTAATAAAAGGAAATTTTGATACTTCTATAGGCATTTGGCAGCCTACACTTGCAACATTCATGGTAATTTCCGGGCTTGTTCTTGGATTCGTACTGTATTTTATTTTCTTTAAAAAATACGCTGTAAGGTTCGATGACTCTTTTGTAGGCGGCGAGACCCAAAGATCCGATGAAAACCCGTCCGGAACGGAGTTCTATAATACCATAACTAATATAAAGATTTTTGATATGTTATATAAGGGAGCCGAACAGAAATTCTTTGACATCTATGACCTTTCATCGAGATTTATTTTCTTTATCGGCGGGATAGCATCAAAGATGCACACCGGAATAATCCATACTTACCTTGCCTGGTGCTTAATCGGCATATTATTTTTATTCTGGATCTTATTATGATAGAAATTGAATTAAGCTTTTTATTGACATTTATGATCCTGGGGGCAATGTTAGCCATCTTCCTCAGCGACCTGTTGTCCAGTGTCATTGCCCTTGGAACGGTAGGGCTCGGGTTGTCTTTGGCATTTCTGCTGCTGCAGGCACCAGACATAGCCGCGACCCAGCTGGTTGTTGAGATATTATGCCTTATAATCCTTGTCAGAGCTACCATCCAAAAGGATCTTCCTGATAAAAAACCGTTTAAAGATTATTTTTCAGCTTTCACTGCAATTATTTTTTTGATCGTTTTTTTATCGGTGGCATACCAGGTCTTAAAGTTATTGCCGGGTTTCGGTTCGGCTATGATGAAGGTATCCGGCAGTTATATAAAAGAAGCCTTTGATAAACTGGGGTCCAGAAATATCATATCAAGCATTATCCTTGAATTTAGGATCCTTGATACATTGTGCGAGGCAACTATACTTTTTACGGCAGTCATAGGTTCTATAGCTGTCTTAAGAGAAGTAGGGAAAATTAGGAAGAAGTAAAAAACACTGGCTTTTACTACGAACTCCGGACTAATTACTCCGAACTATAATTGGTGTTATATGAACAATCCAAGAAGAGGGATGACATTAATAGTAAAAACAGTCGCACGGCTTACTACCGGGCTTATTTTACTTTTTGCTGTTTATTCCATAATCAATGAGCAGATGAGGCCCGGCGGCGGTTTCCCGGGCGGAATAATCTTTGCCTTGGCACTAATACTTCTTCTTCTTTCTTTCGGAAAAGCCGGAGTGCTTGAAAAATTACCTGAAGAAATTAACAGGTTTGTTGAAGGAGCTATAGCTATTATAAGCTCTGCCCTTATTCTTCTTGCAGGAAGTTATTTCCTTTTTAATTTAATTTACCCCGCAAACCCGCATAGGCCGTTTAGCCTGGGGATCGTTCCTTTTTGCAATTTTGCTATCGCTATAAACGTAGGCTTGGGCCTTTTTACGGTTTTTTCCGCCATGGTACTTTTTAAGTCAAAAATAAATGACCTTAAAGACAAGGATAAAAATTAAAAAATGTTATTATATTTCTTGGCTTTCATTCTATTTTCAGTAGGGGTTTTCGGGCTTCTTTCCAGAAGGAACCTGATAAAGATCATCATCAGCGTAGCCATCATGGAATATGCAGTAAACCTGTTTTTTGTGCTGATCGGATATAAACAGAACGGTGTTTTGCCTATCCTGGCAAAGAATGGACAAACCGCTCAAATGGTTGACCCGCTGCCTCAAGCTATGGTGCTTACGACCATAGTCATAGGCCTTTCTTTAATAATACTAATGGTTTCTATAGCAATTCGGATTTATGAGAAATACGGGACTTTTGACCTCACAAAGATAAGGAAATTAAAAGGATAAAAGATAGATGATCCATTCACCGGTACTTTTTATTGCAGTTCCAGTCTTAAGTGCATTCTTCGTGGCACTGGCACACTCCTGGGCTAAACGCCTTGACAGGATAATTGCGATCCTATGCGCAACGATACTTCTTGTTATCTCACTTCTTTCTATTAAATTTAACGGGCAAACCATAGTTTACTCCATGGGCGGTTGGCTGCCGCCGTTTGGGATAAGCCTTGTAATAGATGCTTTGACTTCTTTCATGCTTGTTACTATTAATACTATCGCCTTTGCTATAACTATATATTCATGGAATTACATCGAACAGTATACCGACCAATGGAAATACTACACTCTGCTCCTTCTTATGCTTACAGGGATGAACGGCGTGGTTATAACGGGCGACTTGTTCAACCTTTACCTGTTCTTGGAAATAACATCCCTGGCTTCCTATTCATTGGTGGCCTACGGCTGTGAACAGGAAGAGCTTGAAGCATCTTTCAAATATTTGATCATGGGCACATTTGCATCTTCAATGATCTTGATAGCCATAGGGATCATATACAAAATAACTTCAACCCTGAACCTTGCTGATATATGCGTTAACCTGCCAAGGGATGGGAACCTCGCGGTCATGTTTGCCTGCGTGCTTTTTATCACAGGTTTTGCTCTAAAATCCGCCTTAGTCCCTTTTCACGGATGGCTTCCGGATGCACACCCAGCAGCACCTGCTCCTGTTTCAGCTATGCTTTCAGGCGTAATGATAAAATCCCTGGGCGTTTATGCGCTTATAAGGATAACTTTTAACATCTTTGGACTAACCCCGGAAATAACGAAAATATTTTTGATACTCGGCACGCTTTCGATGATCGTCGGCGTAATACTTGCCATTTATCAATGGGATTTTAAAAGACTTCTGGCATACCATTCCATAAGCCAGATAGGGTATGTGATCATAGGTCTAGGCCTTGCGACACCCTTGGGAATTTTAGGCGGGCTTTTCCATTTATTCAACCATGCTGTTTTTAAATCCCTTTTGTTTTTAAGCGCAGGTTCTGTTGAATATGCAACAGGTACAAGAAAGCTCGATAAGCTGGGAGGGTTAAAAGAGAAAATGCCAGTTACCGCAGGCACATCCCTTATTGCCTCGATGTCCATAGCAGGAGTACCGCCTTTTAACGGTTTCTGGTCCAAACTATTGATCATCATTGCCTGCGTGCAGGCTGATCATGTAGGACTGGCAATAGTATGTGCTCTTGTAAGTATTATAACATTATCATCTTTCTTAAAGATACAGAAATACGCTTTTTTCGGAGCATTAGATAAAGCATTAGAAAATGTAAAAGAAGCACCGCTCCCGATGCTATCTGCGATGGTATTTCTTGCGTGCTTATGTATATTAGGCGCTTTGCTGGTTTTACCCGGTTTGAGAACTGTTTTTCTTGACCCTGCTCAAAATATTTTATTGTCCGGGACCGGTTACGGGCAAAGTGTTTTTGACAGTTTACCGAAATAGCACCTCGGAGCAGGGAGTTCGTAGTTCATAGTTGAAAAGACATTGATTTTTTTCTCAGAACTGCGAACTAACTACTCCGAACTTTTTAAGGAGTTTGTTTGTGAAGAGTAAAATTGTATTTTTTATTATGGCCTTAGTTATGTGGAGCCTGCTTAGCTGGGACTTAAGCCTGCAAAATATCCTGATAGGGTTATTGGTTTCATTGACCTTAACCTGGATACTTGGAGGGATGTTTTCAAAAGGGCCTGATAAATTCATACAAGTTTCAAGATACCTGTGGTTTTTATATTACATTCCCGTCTTCGGCTGGGAGATGCTTAAAGCTAACCTAGACGTTGCTTACAGGGTGCTGCACCCAGACATGCCTATAAATCCTGGAATTGTAAAGGTAAAGACTAAATTAAAAAGCGAGACAGGCATCACTTTTCTGGCAAACTCAATTACTCTTAAACCGGGCACAATTACCATTGACTGCGACCCTGTAAACGGTTATCTTTACGTTCATTGCATAAATGTCAAAAGCCAGGATGTAGATGAAGCAACAAAGATAATAGTTGAAAAATTTGAAAAAATATTGACACATATTTTTGAGTGAGCCTTGGAGTTTAAATAGTATGAAGAAAATTTACTGGATATTAATATTAATTTTTTTAGCTGCTTTTGCAGTAATGAATTTAGCGATCGAGATACCTCTCTTATTCCGGTTTCTAAATCCATTGATCCTTACTGCTTTCCTTTGCCTGTTAAGGATATGCTACGGGCCAACACCTGCCGACAGGGCTGTATCTATAGATATAATGGGGATATTGATAATAAGTTTCTGCGGCATATTTACGATATTTTCAAAATTCGATTTTTTTATTGACATAGCGATTGCCTGGGCACTGCAGTCTTATATAGCAACCCTGGCTATGGCAAAATACCTGGAAGGAAGAACTTTTGATGAATGAAATTATCGCCTATATTCTTGTCAGTATCGGGTTGATTTTTGATATCCTGGGATGTATCGGCCTATTGAGGCTCCCGGACCTTTATACACGTCTTCAGGCAGCGACAAAATGCGTTACGCTCGGTACTTGCGGGGTCATGCTTGGAGTTTTTTTCTACTTTGGTTTTCATGTAGAGGGGATAAAAGCCCTTCTCTGTATATTTTTTCTGCTTTTTACAGCTGCAACAGGTTCCCATGCCCTGGTAAGGGCAGCCTATTTATCCGGCGAGAAACTCTGGGAAAAATCAGTTTGCGACAAGCTGAAAGAAGACCTTGAAGTTCGGAGTTAAGAGTAATTAGTTCGGAGTAAAAAACTGCGAACTAAACAGGTTTAATTAGTCCTTACTACGAACTCCGAACTAATTACTAATAACTAATATGAGATATCCAAAATTAAGAGAATTAAAAGAAGCTATAAAAGCATTGATCCAAGGGCCTGTTACAACAAAATACCCCCAGGCTCCGCATATTCCTTTTCCTGCATTTAGAGGCAGGCCGGTGCCAAGCAGCGAAGACTGCATCGCCTGCGGCGCATGCGCCCTTGTTTGCCCGGCGAGGGCCATAGAGGTAAAAGAAAACCTGGATAAACGGCCGGCTACAAGGGAAGTCATCTGGCATTATGATATATGCATATTCTGCAAACAGTGCGAAAGGCTTTGCACAACCTTAACAGGTGTGCATCTTGGCCAGGAGTTTGACCTTGCTACAACTGACCGCTCGGTTCTTTTTGAAGGTATAGAGAAGGAACTAATACTCTGTGAAGATTGCGGTGAGATAATTGTACCGAAAGCACAGCTTCTTTGGATGATCAAGAAACTTGGGCCCCTGTCAAGCGGAAATTTTAACCTCATATATACTGCCCAAAAAGAGCTTTTGCTTGCCGAAGACCTAAATAGCGGACTTCCTTCTGAACCGCACCAACGCACTGACCTGTACCGTATTATCTGTCCAAAATGCAGGCATCAGGTGTTAGTTTTCAACCAAACTGGAAAACAATTATAACCTCCAAATGAAAACTTTATTGAACAAATTAAAAACGCCTGTACTGTTTTTAGGCATTGGGAACATCTTAAAAGGCGATGATGCCGCAGGCCCAAAGCTGGTTTCTTTGCTAGAACCAAAACAATCTGTGAAATTACTGACTATCGATTGTGGGGATGTCCCAGAGAACTATATAGGAAAAATAAAATCACTTAAACCCGCCAGTATAATATTTGTCGACGCAGTAGAAATGAACAAAAAACCAGGAACTGTAAAGTTATTCAGGACAGACGAAATAATTAATTTTAACATTTCTACGCATGGCATGCCGTTAACTATGCTCTCGGGACACCTTGTAAAAGAAACCAGTGCAAAGATATATTTGCTTGGGATACAGCCAAAGTCCCTTAATATGGGGGAGGAAATATCCATAGAAGTTGAATGGTCAATTAATAAACTGGCTGAATCGCTTATATAGTTTAATACAGCCTGTATTAATAACGGAGGTAAAGACCTTAGGACATTGTTTGACAAGTAGAAAAGTTTAAAGGTGCTTTAAGTTGTCGTCGGAAAATCGATTTTTGTGAAGGGCACAAAATATAGAACGACCGGAGGGCTAATATGCTGGATTTTAATGTTTTAAAAAAAGTTGCATTAATTGTTTTGGCTGTTATGGTGCTTGTAAACATTAACCCCGTATTTGTTGTGGGGCCTGGAGAAGTCGGAGTTACTTTTAACCGTCTTAGCGGAAAAACCGCATCCTATTCCCAGGGAATGCATTTTCGTATACCGGGCATACATTGGGTAACTAAGTTTGACGTAAAAACTCAACGCATAGATATCGTGGCGTATTCAGCTTCTAAAGACCTGCAGAAGGTTGAAGTGGAGATCGTTATCAACACTCATCTACAGTATGAAAAAGTTAACGATTTGTTTATAAAGGTAGGCAAAGATTACGTTGTGAAAGTTATTCAGCCTGCAGTTAATGAGTGCGTAAAAGCTGCCTCTGCCCAGTTCCCTGTCGAAGATATTATTGTAAAACGCGAAGTGTTAAAACAACAGATTGAAGATACCCTACGGGTAAAACTTATGGTGTATAACATCGTTGTTGAAAATGTGAACCTGGTGAATATAAAGTTTGACCCGGAATTTGAAAAAGTTGTCGAGGCAAAACAGATAGAAGAACAGAAAATCAAAACCGCGGAATATGTCAAGCAGCAGGCCGAACAAAACAAGCTGGCAACTATAGCCCGGGCGGAAGGCGATGCTAAGGCACAACAGCTCTTGCGTGAGTCCGTTAACGAAAAGACCATTGCTTACAAATGGATAGACAAATGGGACGGCAAACTACCTGAGACAATGCTGGGCAGTAACTCTTCCATACTATTTACACCTAAAACCACAGATAAACAATGATGTGGCCAGGCCTCAACTATTAATTAATTTAATAGGAGATAAAATGCACGAACTGGGTATGGCAAAAGACTTATGGAATGTAATAAATATAAAAGTAAACGAAAACAAACTTAAAAAAATCACTAAAGTAAGTATTATTCTTGGAGAAGCCAGCGGGATAGAAGAGGATTTTTTGCGTCATTCTCTGCTGGAGCATGTGTTCCCTGGAACTATAGCCAGAAAGGCAAAACTTGAAATAATAAAAGAAAGGCTTTCTGCAAAATGCAATCTGTGCAACAGAAAAATAATTAAAGAAAACCTGCTTGATTTTTCCTGCCCCAAATGCAGGAGCACGGACCTTGCAATAATTTCTGGAAGAGAAGTATTTGTAAAAAATATAGAAGGTGTAAAATGAACAGCCATTACCGATCCTGCATAGGTAATGGCACTAACAAGGTATTTCACCATGAAAACTTATAAGATAAATATAAACGGCAGGAGCAGGGTTGGCGCATGTGCTGGGCCTATAATTTCCTTAAGGGGCGTTAATAAATCTCGGTCAATTTTAGCGGCAGGCGCTGAATTTAAAAACGTTTTTTGTCTGACAAAATCCGGCAAGGCCTATATGTCGCAATATATAGGAGATTTGAATAACAAAGAAACATTTGGTTTCTATAAAAAAGCTATCAAACGATATAAATATTCTCTTAAAGTGAAACCAAAAATAATAGCCCATGACCTTCACCCAAACTATCTATCCAGCCTTTTTGCCTCTCAACTCAAAACTCATGACTCAAGACTCATAACTCTTCCCGTCCAGCATCATCAAGCCCATATCGCATCAGTTATTGCAGAAAAAAATATAAATAAGCCTGTGATAGGTTTTGCTTTTGACGGCGCAGGTTATGGATTGGATGGCAATATCTGGGGAGGGGAATGTTTCATTTATTCTAAAAGGACTTTTACAAGAGCTGCTCACTTTGAATATTTTGAATTACCGGGCGGAGATATCGCAACAAAGGAAATCTGGCGGTTAGCTGTCTCTATTTTAAGAAAAGCCGGAGTTTCTAAACTTCCTAAACATATAAGATCCGAAAAATATTGTAAAGAAATAGTAGCTATGATTGAAAAACACATAAATTCTCCTTTGTGCTGCAGCGTAGGCAGGATATTTGACGCTGTTGCATCAATAATCGGCATACGTAACGAAGTAACTTTTGAAGCACAGGCAGCAATGGAGCTTGAATCCCTATCATTAGACATTCCGGTAAAAAAAGGTTATAATTTTAAAATCAGAGGGCAGGGATCAGGGGGCAGGGATCAGAAAAAAAGAGACTCTGAAAATCATAACAACCCGCTTATTGTTTCCACAACAGAAATAATAAAACAAATATGGCAGGATAAAAAATCCGGAGTCAAACCAGGAGTAATAGGTGCTAGATTCCATCTAACCCTGGCTGAAATAATCCTTGAATTATCAATTAGATTTAGAGATAAATATAAGATAAATGATATAGTTTTAAGCGGAGGAGTATTTCAAAATAATCTCCTTTTATCCCATGTCAAAAATAAACTGAAGTTATATAAATTCAATCTATATTACAACCAGCTTGTACCTATAAATGATGGAGGAATTTCACTGGGACAGGCCTGGATAGCAGCAAAACAAGTTCGGAGTTTTTGATTTTTAGGTTTTACTACTAACTCCGAACTCCCTACTACGAACTCTTTGGACTCTGAATTAATAACTACTATGTGTTTAGCGATACCCGGAAAAATCATTAAAATAAACAAGGACAAAAGTGCTATTGTGGACTTTGGAGGGGTGAAAAGGTCTGTTCAATTGACTCTTTTACCTGTTGCAAAACTTGGGGATTACGTCATCGTCCATGCTGGTTTTGCTATCCAGAAACTCAAGCAAAAAGATGCAGAAACTACTTTAAGTATATTGCAAAAGGCATTCAATAATTAATTAGTTTAGATTGTAGAATTAAAGTTTAGAGAAAAATTAAATTCAAAGACTCAAAGGGCATTATCTCTAAACACTAAACTATAAACTCACTTTATGATCTCTCAACTCTCAACTCAAAACTCAAAACTAAATATAATGGAAGTATGCGGCACCCATACCATGTCGATAGCCAGACATGGGCTTAAGAAACTCCTTCCGCCTACTGTTAACTTAATATCCGGGCCTGGATGCCCGATATGTGTCACACCTGTCGAATATATAGATTTAGCAATCCAGCTTAGTTCTATAAACGATGTTATAGTAACTACATTTGGGGACATGTACAATGTGCCAGGCTCAAAATCAAACATGGCAAAGGAACATGCAAAAGGCTCTGATATCCGAATTGTTTACTCAAGCCACGATTCTTTGGATATAGCAGAGTATAATCCTAAAAAAGAGGTTGTTTTTCTTGGGGTCGGCTTTGAGACAACATCTCCTACTATAGCTGCTACAATATTAGCTGCAAAACAAAGAAAAATAGAGAATTTCAGCGTTCTTCCGATGTTCAAGGTAATACCGCCTGCTTTAAAAGAAATTTTGAATATAAAAGAAAGAAAGATAGATGCTTTTCTTCTGCCCGGACATGTTTCAACTATCATAGGCTCAAAACCCTATGATTTTATTTCAAGAGATTACGGTATTCCCGGGGTTATTTCCGGATTTGAACCACAAGATATACTAAACTCCGTTGATATGATAATCGCCCAGATAAAAAGTAACAGGGCAAAAATCGAGATACAATACAAGCGTTCCGTTGAGCCTTCAGGCAACAAGACAGCACAAAATATACTGAAGAAAGTTTATAAAATAGTTGACTCTAACTGGCGCGGTATCGGCAAAATGCCAAAAAGCGGGATGACTTTAAATAAAGACTTTGAAGAGTTCGACGCTTCAAAGAGGTTCAAGCTAAAGGTTAAGAAAGCGCCTGAACCTAAGGGATGCTTATGCGGAAAGGTCCTGCTCGGGCTTAAAGCCCCGAAAGATTGCGCCTTATTTGGCAATGCGTGCACCCCGGGCGACCCCATAGGCCCATGCATGGTATCTTCTGAAGGAACATGCGCGGCAGAGTATAAATACGGATAACACTGTAGTGGTAAGTAATAAGGGGTAAGGGATAAGTAAAAAACAAACGAAAAACGGCATAGCCATGAAAGAAAACAAATCTATTATTACGCTGGCTCACGGTTCAGGCGGAAGGTTAACTCACGAACTGATCAATTCTCTGTTTAAAAAACATTTCTCTAATCCATACCTGAATAAAATGGATGATGCAGCAGCATTTTGTCTGAAAAAAAATGAAAATCGTCTTGCTTTTACGACTGACTCGTTTGTTGTAGACCCTCTCTTCTTTCCGGGCGGGGATATCGGGAAACTATCCATCTGCGGGACTGTAAATGACCTGGCAATGAAAGGAGCCGTGCCTCTCTATATAGCCATAGGCGCTATAATCGAAGAAGGCCTTGAAATAGATATCCTCGAAAAAGTGGTTATATCAATAAAAAAAGCCGCTGTAGAAGCAAAAGTGTTTATTGTTGCAGGAGATACAAAGGTAGTTGAAAAGGGCAAGGCTGACAAATTGTTTCTTACAACATCAGGTATTGGAGCTATCTATAAAGATATTTTTGTGTCCGGAAGCAATACCTGTCCCGGTGATACGGTTATAATCAACGGTTCGATAGGAGAACATGGAATCGCTGTTTTGACTGCCAGGAATGATTTCAAACTGGCAAATTCTGTAAAAAGCGACTGCTCTCCCTTGAACAACCTTGTAAAAAGGATGCTGTCTGCAACAAACACTATACACACCCTGCGCGACCCGACACGCGGCGGCGTAGCAACAACTTTAAATGAAATAGCTCAAGCTTCAAATGTCGGCATAATAGTAGAAGAAGACCTTCTCCCGATAAAAAAACAGGTCAGCATAGCATGCAATATTTTAGGTATTGACCCCTTGTATGTTGCAAATGAAGGTAAATTGATCGCCACCTGCCCTCAAATACTTGCAAATAAAATAATTAAATCCATGAAAAATGACAAATACGGCAGGGGCTCCGTAATTATAGGAAAAGCCGTCAGGAACCCTAAAGGTGTATGGCTAAGTACTAAAATAGGGGGCTTAAGGCCGCTAATAATGCTTGAAGGGGAACAACTGCCGAGGATATGTTAAATATTGGCGTAGGGCGTTCAGTGTATAGGGTATAGAACAAAAAAAAACATTAAAGTCTTTGACTTTCCTATACACTATATGATAGAAAAAGGGGATAAAAATGTACAAGGTAAAACTTGAAAACAAGGGCGACAGCAAGTATTATGTCACTTCAAAGGATTATAAATTTACGATAGATACGGAAGGCAGCGGCATTACCCCTCTCGATACGTTCTTATCAGGGCTTGGGGCATGTGTAGGGGTATACACACGTTATTACTCTGCTAAAAACCCGCTCCCGTTCAAGGAATTCTCTGTAGAAGTAGAAGCAGAACTTACAAAAGCAAAACCCGTCCATTTTGACAAAATAAATGTGACCATCACTCCTAACGGCGGGGCTCTTGAAGAATCAGTAAGAACAAAACTAATAGAATTCATAAAGAATTGCCCTGCGCATAATACGCTAAAAAACAATCCTGAAATTGACATAAAAATATCATAAACTGCTTAGGATGAAATATGTCCAGTAATGTATATTTTCTTCAATGGGAACAAGTTGACAAACTTGGTGAATGGCTTAAATCGACCGGCCTTTTTAAGAAAATCAGAAATAGGGATTTTACAGCCTTAAAGATCCACTTCGGCGAAAAAGGTAATAAGGGTTATATTAAGCCTGAATATGCAAAAACAGTGGTCGACAAGGTGAAACTCCAGTGTGCCTTGCCGTTCTTAACTGATGCAAGTACCATCTATGTCGGCGAACGTGCAGATGCCGTGCATCATTTAACGGTCGCTAATAAACACGGATTTTCAATTGAAAATTGTGGGTGCCCTGTCATAATATCTGACGGGCTAAGAGGCAACGCCGGTGTGGAGGTAGAAGTTAATCTAAAACATTTCAAGCATGTTTCAATATCAAATGCGATATATTATTCGGATTTTATAATATTCCTGAACCATTTCAAGGGCCATGAAATATCAGGTTTTGGCGGCGTTTTAAAAAACATGGGTATGGGGTGCGGAACCCGCTCAGGTAAGTATTCTATGCATGATAAGGTTCATCCAAAAACGATATATGACAGGTGTATAGGCTGCGGCAACTGCCTTAAGTGGTGCAGTGCTTGTGCTCTTCACTTAAAGAACAAGAAGATAAGTCTTGACGATAAAAAATGCGTAGGCTGCGGCGAGTGTATTTTAAGTTGTCCGCAAGGAGTGTTCCAGATACCCTGGGATGAAAATACAAGTGCAGCCCAGGAAAAAATAGTCGAATATGCCTATGGAGTAGTCAAAAATAAGCCTAATTTCGGGATAAATTTCCTTAATTTCATTACCAAATTTTGTGATTGTTACAGGACTAAGGAAGACCCCCTGTTAAAGGACATCGGGGTTCTGGCAAGTGACGACCCTGTAGCCCTCGATCAGGCAAGCGCAGATATGGTTAATAAAGCATTTGGCAGTGATTTTTTTAAATTCATATTTCCTCAGATAGATTGGGAAGTCCAGCTTAACTATGCTGAAAAATTAGGCTTAGGCTCAAGGCAGTATAAAGTCATTAACTTTTAACCAAATAAGATACCACCGCGTAGGTGGGCTGTGGTTTTTACAATGAATCAGGATAAGGAACCAAAGTTTCTGGTTGATTTCATGCTGGGAAGGCTGGCTAAATGGCTTAGGATATTCGGGTATGACACAGAATATGCCTTGAAAACCGGCAACAGAAACCTTCCTCTTGACAGTTTAAAAGAAGACAGGGTAATCCTTACAAGGAACCGAAGCCTCAGCAACAAAAGGTCCTATAAACTTATACTTATTAGAAGCGATTATCTTTTTGAACAGGCCAAACAGCTCATGAGTGAGCTTGATATTACGGTACAAAGCAGCAGGTTATTTACAAGATGCACGACCTGTAACCTGCCGATCAAATCTGTTGAAAAAGAAGCTATAAAAAATAAGATCCCGGAATACATTTACGATACTATCAATGATTTTTCATACTGTTCTAAATGTAAAAAAGTCTTTTGGCACGGCACACATACTAAACTTCTCTATAAAGATCTAAAAAAAGCAGGGATCGAGGTAAAATGTTAGTTACCGGGATTGAACCTCAGAAAAGAAATAAAAACAGGTTTTCTGTACATTTAGACGGCAAATATGCCTTTTCAATAAGCGATGAAACCCTATTTAAATTCCACTTAAAGGAAAACCTGGAGCTTGGACAACAGGAACTCGGTAAATTACTTGAATATGAAAAAAAGCATTACGGCATGCAGTCGGCTTTCAGGCTGTTAAGCTACAGAGAGCGGAGTAAAAAAGAAATCTCTGAGAACCTCAAAAATAAAAACATAGATGAACCTATCATAGAACAAATATCAAACCGGCTTGAGGGACTTGGATACTTGAATGACGATAAATTCGCTCTTAACCTTGCAAATTACAGAAAATCGCAAGGTAAAGGGACAGAATTCATTAAAAACGAACTCAAAATAAAAGGGGTCGGAAGCGAAACGATAAATGATGTGTTATCAAAATTGTATTCTTCGGATAAAGAAGAAACAGCTCAGATCATAAATATAGCAAAGAAAAAACTGGATACGATGAAAGGGCTAGGAGCAAACATTATTAGCCGGCGCCTGCTGGGGTTTTTAACGCGCCGAGGGTTCCCGTTAGATAGGGTTTTAAAAGCTTTAAAAGAATTAAGGAAGGATTTTAAAGAAGAAAATTTCGATTAATATATTATTACATGCGACATGAAAACCCCCGACTTCTGTTGGGGGATGAATGCATAATGATGTCGCAGTAGGCCGTGTTATCAAAGAAGCCTCCGGCTTCAGCCGGAGGAGCGTCACTGCGATTTGTAGCTGCCGTATCACCGTAATCAGTCTTTGTCGTTTCACTGCAATCAAGAGATTGCAGAATTTATCAGCAATCCCTATTTTATATAATTTTTGTAGTTTTCTTTCAGCTTATTTTGCCAGTCACTGCCGTACTTATCTTTATACTGGTTTATGATCTTATCTTTATAATTTTCAGTCCACGATATTTTGCCGCTCCCAAACCCTTGGAGTACTTTTGCTCTGGGATTTAAGTAATTTGACAGGATTATGGATATCCAGCCCATTACCATCGAAACAAGCACAATAACAAGCATTATCTGAATACTCCTCGTTATCCCGGACAGTGTCATCCTTGGGCCTGTACGTTTCCTTACCAGCTCTCTTACCAGAGGCATAGTTTGTCTCCCTTGCATTATATTATGCAAACTTAATAAAATATTTGCAAGCCCATCTAAAGCGCATATTTTTTTAAATCCATAAAATGTTGTATAATACAGACCTTGCATACCCAACACAATGAATAATATCTTTGATTGGTTATTGAAATTAAAGTTCTTCTATATTCTTCTCAACAAAGAGAAATGGTTTGTTGCTTCTTTAACGGTATTTTTGATTCTGGCTTTGGCAGGGATAAAATACACCTACTCTTACTTCCTGAATAAACTCCCTGTCCAAGAGGAAATAATCCTTCCCAGTTTTCCGCCGCCTGCTTTAATTGCTGACTTAAAAAACCGCCTTTCCTTCCTTACTTCTCATGTAAACGGAGTGCGTTTTACTATCTATAAAATAAAAATGAGGGATAACCTGTGGAAAATAGCCAAAAGGAACGGATATTCCGTACATACGATAATAGGCTGTAACCCTCAGCTTGAGACTTATAATGTACAGTACAATGAAAAAATAGTACTTCCGTCAAAGCCGGGGACGCTTCATATAATACAGGCAGATGATACTTTCGATAAAATAAGCAAACGTTATGACACAAGCATATATGTGATTAAAAAATTAAACCCTTACATGAAAGACCTTGTTTCAGGAGGAATGCTTTTTATCCCGGACAGGAGACCGAGTATCGCTCTAATGAACGAGCCCATGAGAAAGAAATATGAACTGCGCTCCCTATTCACCTCTCCGCTTGGCGGCAGGCTTTCAAGCGTATTCGGGATGAGGAAGCACCCTGTAACAAGAATTCGCAGTTTGCACGGCGGGATAGATATAGCGGTAAAAAGCGGTACCTGGGTAGGGGCTGCAGCAAGCGGGGTAGTCGTACTGGCATCTCATGACATCGGACACTACGGCACAGCCATTTTCATTGACCACGGCAACGGGTATGTTACGCATTACGGCCACCTTTCAAAGATCTATGTTCGTGTAGGGCAGAAAGTCAAAGCCCGCCAGCTTATAGCAAAAAGCGGCTCAACAGGCCGTTCAACCGGCCCTCACCTCCACTTTACAATAAAAAAGAACGATGCTTCCTTAGATCCCCTGAAATTTATCTGGTAAAGAATATGCAATATTTTGTATAATGGTGCATATTAATTATACTTAAAATCCTGATAAGCCTTTTCTAATCAGGACCCCGGCAATAAAAGCGACGGGAAAGGGATTTCCTATGAAAATTAAACAGGCCTTGATCAGCGTTTCTGACAAAACAGGCGTAGTTGAATTTGCAAAAGAACTCGAAGCACTTAAAACCAAAATCATTTCAAGCGGCGGGACTGCAAAGAAGTTGAAAGAAAACGGAATAAAATGCCGTGAAGTTTCTGAGGTTACTAATTTTCCCGAGATACTTGATGGCAGGGTAAAGACCTTAAACCCGAAAATTCACGGCGGGATACTGGCAAGAAGGGATATCCCGGCTCATCTTGATGAGCTTAAGGAACACTCAATAGATGAAATTGACCTGGTAGCAGTAAACCTTTATCCATTCGAAGATACCAGCAGGAAATTTATTTCAAAAAGACACGGAGAAATCCCGGGCGAAGTTATAGAAGATATCGATATAGGAGGCGTGGCTTTGATACGCGCTGCAGCAAAAAACTTTATTGATGTTCTGATAATAACTGAACCTTCAGACTACGGTTTAGTTATTGAAAAATTAAAAGAAGGCAAAATTGATTATGTATTTAAAAGAGAACTTGCGGCAAAAGCTTTCCGGCATACCGCTTATTATGATTCCCTGATATCTTCCTATTTTACGCTTGATAAATTTCCTGAAAAAGTTTCGATACCCCTTAAAAAAATATCTAAATTAAGGTACGGCGAGAACCCTCACCAGGAAGCTTCTTTATATGCTAACCCTCTTCAGGGCCACCAGCCCAGTGTTATCACTGCCAAACAAATACAAGGAAAAGAACTCTCTTACAATAATTACCAGGACCTTGAGTCAGCCTGGCGCCTTGTATGCGAGTTTGACGAGATTTGCTGTGCTATAATCAAGCATTCAAACCCGTGCGGATGTTCCCAGGGATTAACACCAATTGATGCTTACAAAAAGGCCCTCTCCTGCGACCCTGTAAGTGCTTTCGGAGGGATAATAGCTCTAAACAGAGGAATTGATGAAGAACTAGCTAAAGAAATAGTTAAAATATTTACCGAATGCGTTATAGCTCCAAAACTATCAGATAAAGCAAAAGAGATATTTGCGTCAAGGAAAAATATAAGGGTCCTCGAACAGGCAGTCTGCATGGAAAAATCAGTAAATTCTGATATTTCCACCTATTCCATGCAGTCAGGCATGCTTTTCCAGGACAGGGATAACCTTCTTTTAAACGAAGAAAAAATAGTTACAAAAAGAAAACCAAGTCAAAATGAAACACAATCACTGCTTTTTGCATGGAAAGTGGCAAAGCATGTAAAATCAAACGCCATAGTCCTTGTAAGAGGGCTTCAAACAGTAGGCATAGGCGCAGGCCAGATGTCAAGGATCGATTCATTAAAGATCGCCTCGGAGAAAATGCGGTTTGTGGATTTTAAATTCAAGGATGAGCCTCTTGTGCTTGCCTCGGACGCATTCTTCCCTTTCCCTGATGTTGTGAACGAATCATCAAAAATCGAGGTAAGCGCTATTATCCAGCCGGGCGGCTCTATACATGATGAAGACTCGATAAAAGCATGCGATGAACACAACATGGCGATGATTTTTACCGGAATGAGACATTTCAGGCATTAATAACGGCAGATATAAACTGTAAGCTATAAGCAAGCAACTTCACACAACATTATTTATGGTTTTTCTTACAGCTTATAGCTTATAACTTACAGCTAATAAATATGAACACTTTAACCAAAAAACATATAAACCTGTCTCAATTATCCGAACTGAAAAAAATTCTTAGGAAAGCTTCGCTTCATACTGTCTGCGAAGAAGCATTATGCCCGAACATAGGCGAATGTTTTCAAAGAGGAACGGCTACTTTTTTAATAGCAGGAAAGATATGTACAAGAAACTGCGGTTTTTGCTCTATAGAAAAAGGAGAAACTTTGCCTCTTGACCCTGAAGAACCTAAAAGGATTGCAGAAACTGTAAAAAAGCTAAACTTGAAATATGTTGTTATAACTTCAGTTACGAGGGATGACTTAAACGATGGAGGGGCGGAACATTTTGTAAATACCATAAATTCAATAAGGCAGATAAATCCAGATATAAAAATAGAAGTGCTTGTCCCAGACTTTAGAGGCGACAAAGAAGCAGCTATGAAGATCTTTACCTCAAAACCATATATTTTTAACCATAATCTTGAGACTGTGCCAAGGCTTTACCAAAAGGTAAGGCCAAAAGCAGATTATGAAAGGTCATTGAAACTTATTTTTTGGGCAAAAGAAAATAACTTGTCCACAAAATCCGGTTTGATGCTTGGTATGGGTGAAAAGGAGCAGGAAGTTATGCGTGTAATGGATGACTTAAGGCGGTCCGGATGCGATATCCTTACTCTCGGTCAATACCTTGCACCCACGAAGAACCGTTACCCTGTAAAAGAATACCTGAAAAAAGAAATATTTGAATTTTACAGAAAAAAAGCTTTGGAGATAGGATTCATTAATTGCCAAAGTTCAACTTATGTCAGGAGTTCATATATGGCCGATATGACTTCAGACTTCAGACCACAGGTTACAGACAATAAATACTGACAATGATCTGCAGTCTCAAGTCTGCAGCCTGTTGTCTGTGGTTTTTATTGACACTTCGTTAATATTGTAATAAAATATTGATTCAAATACATAGTTAAAAACTGATAAAAAATCGGAGGATACCCATGAAGAAAGTTATTATTGTAATGTTAGCTCTTGTTTTACTGATGCCTATAATTTCCCTTGCTGAAATGCAGAGTGAACAGGCTGAAAAAACAGTGATGAGAAATCAAGCGATGACAGGTCATCCGAACCTTCTTAAATATATGAAGGAACTCGGCCTTACAGAAGCTCAAATCGCTAATATCAAGGAACTCCGTATAGGCCTTGATAAATCTATGATAAAGATACAGGCCGACATGAAAGCCGTAAAGATAGACCTTAAAGGCATCTACGGGCAGAGGGCCATAGATTTTAATGCAGCCAGAGAAAAGATATTGCAGCTGTCAAAAATTCAGTCGGATTTGGCCCTTGAGATGATAAATACGTTTGAAAAGTCATATAATATATTGACTGCAGAACAAAAAGACCTATTATCCAAAATATTGTCTCAACCCAAACCGGCCGTCATGAACGAGGCAAAGGAAGAAAAGAAGTAATGCTATCTTCTGAAATACGTACCAGTTTCCTTCAATATTTTAAAGATAGGGGGCATACGGTCATTCCTTCCGATTCGCTTATACCCTCTGGCGACCCGACACTCCTTTTTACATCTGCCGGCATGGTACAGTTCAAAAAACATTTCCTGGGCCAGTCCAAAGACACTTTTACAAGAGCCTCTACCTGCCAGAAATGTTTCAGGACCTCTGACATAGACCGCGTGGGTTATACCAACAGACACCTTACATTCTTTGAGATGCTCGGAAATTTTTCTTTCGGCGATTATTTCAAGAAGGAAGCTATAGACTGGGGCTGGGAATTCCTGACAAAAGAAATGGGGCTCAGCGAGAATAAACTTTACGCAACTATATACAAAAATGACGATGAAGCTTATAACCTCTGGAAAAAGATCGTCCCCGACTCAAAGATAATAAGGCTCAGCGAAGAGTCCAACTTCTGGAACATGGGTCCTACAGGCCCTTGCGGCCCGTGTTCCGAGATACTCATTGACCTCGGGGAAAAATTAAAATGTTCAAAGCCCGGCTGCGGGCCCGGGTGCGACTGCGACAGGTACCTTGAGATATGGAACCTAGTTTTTACGCAGTTTGACAGGCAGGAGAACGGCGAGCTAAAGAACCTGCCCAGAAAGAACATAGATACAGGTATGGGGCTTGAACGCCTTGTAACCGCTGTGAACGGAAAGGAATCTTCGTTCGAGACAGACCTCTTTGAACCTATCGTAAAAAATATAGCTGATATCCTTGAAATAAAAATGACCGACCACACCTCGAAGCTCAGGATGATGGCTGACCATGCAAGAGGCGTTACCTTCTTAGCATCCGACGGGATACTGCCGTCGAATGAAGGAAGAGGTTATGTGCTGCGCAGGCTGCTTCGCAGAGCGCTCCGCCAGGGAAAGATGCTCGGGATAACTGAGCCTTTCCTATATAAAATCACAGCCGAGATAGCACAGCAGATGAAAAGCGCATACCCGGAGCTTGAACAAAGAAGGGAAAATATAGCTTCGATTATAAAAATGGAAGAAGAAAACTTCCTTTCCACCCTTGAGACCGGAACACAGATGCTTAACGAAATAATAGATAAATACTCAAGTACCGACATAGTTAAAGGTAAAGAGGCCCTGAAGTCTAAATTTGTCATACCAGGGGACGAAGTATTCAAACTGTACGACACTTACGGGTTCCCGATGGAGCTTACCAAAGAAATAGCAAAAGAAAAAGGGATAGATATTGATGAAGAAGGTTTTTTATCCTCACAAAAAAAAGCCCAGGAAAAATCGCGTTCAGCCTGGAGCGGGTCCGGACAGAAAGACATTACTCTATATTCAAAACTCCAGAAAGAGCTCGGTGAATCAAAATTCTGCGGTTATGAAAAAACCTTATGCAAGTCTAAGGTAGTCGCTATAATAAAGGATGGTAATAAGGTAGACTCTATCAGCGAAAACGAGCAGGCAGAGGTGGTCCTTGACAATACCCCGTTCTATGCAGAGTCAGGCGGCCAGGTCGGCGACACAGGCAGCTTTAAAACAGGCTCATTATCAGTAGAGGTTGTAAATACGGTTAAACCTATAGAGGGCTTGATAGTCCATCATGTTAAAGTCTTAAAAGGCGAGCTTAAAACAGGCCAGGTTATAGACGCTATAGTTGAGTTTGAACGCAGAAAAAAGATAAGGGCACACCATACAGCTACGCATCTTCTGCATAAAGCTTTAAGGCAGATACTCGGAACCCATGTAACCCAGGCTGGCTCTCTTGTCACACCCGATAATTTTCGTTTCGATTTCACGCATTTCCAGGCTTTAAAAGAAAATGAACTGCAGGCCGTTGAGGATATAGTAAATAAAGCCATCAGGGACAACATGGAAGTCTGCATATCAAGCATGAAAATCGATGAGGCAAGAAAACAGGGGGCGATGGCCCTATTTAGCGAAAAGTACGGGGCTAATGTCCGCGCTGTATCTGTCATAGAGCCAGAGAACCAGACTCCTTTTTCCATGGAACTCTGCGGCGGAACACATACGGAGCGCACAGGCGACATAGGTTTTTTTAAAATACTCTCGGAGTCTTCCATAGCAAGCGGCACAAGAAGGATAGAGGGAGTTGCAGGCAGCCTTGCCGAGAAATACATAAGAAAGCTTGAAGACTCACTGAATTCGGCTGCTTTTAAGCTCAAATGCGATATTTTTAATGTACCTGAAAAAATAGATAAAGTCCTCTTATTACAGAAAGAATCCGAAAAAGAGATAAAAAAGCTGAAATCACAGAGTTTTCAAGGAACAGCCGGTGACCCGCTGAAGGACGTAAAAGAAGTTAACGGCGTAAAGCTTCTTATTTCAAAACTTTCCGGCATGGATATAGATACCCTACGCACCATAGCCGATAAAATGCGTTCAAAACTCGGTTCAGGTATAGTAATTCTTGTAAATTCAAGTCCCGAAAAAGTTTCTTTTATCGTAAGTGTAACTCCGGATTTAATGAATTCAGGATATAATGCTGGAAAAATAGCTAAAGCGTTTGCTTCTCTTATAGAAGGTTCAGGTGGTGGGAAACCCGAATTTGCGCAAGGCGGCGGAAAAGACGCTTCAAAAATAGACTTCGCTATATCCAAGCTGCCCGATATTCTAAAATAAACATATTTCTTTCAATCCAGCATTGGATTAGACAATGCGGGATTGAAATTGGCAATGGAGTTAAAATGAAACAGGTAGCTATATCAGTTTTAGGAAAAGACAGACCAGGAATAGTTGCTAATGTGACAAAAGTGCTTTATGAAACAGGATGCAATATAGCCGATTCTTCAATGACCCAGCTAAAGAGCGAATTTGCAATGATACTCATAGCTGAACTTCCTAAAAATATCTCAACCAACACTTTAATAAATAAGCTAAAATCACAGATAAATAAACTACATCTTTCTTTGTCAGTCAGAGAATTAAAAGCATCTGAAATAAAGAAAGAAAAAACTGTTGGACAGGTTTATATCATCTCGGTTTTCGGTTCAGACAAACCTGGGATTGTCTATGGTATCAGCAATATCCTTGCAAAAAACAGGATAAATATTACCGATGTACAGACCAAAATAACTACAGGCACATACATCATGCTTCTCGAGATTAAAATTCCAACTAAAATTGATATAAATACATTGAAAAATCAAATGGAACAGCTTTCCTTAAAACTCAATGTTTCTGTTTCGATTAATCCAGTAGATACCCCTGAACTTTAGCTATGATTTTAAAAATCATTACTATCCCAAATCCCATCTTAAAAAAACTATCAGAACCAATAACAGAAATCACTCAGGAAATACAGAGTTTTGTATCAGATCTTATAGAAACTATGAAATCATACAAAAACTGCATAGGTTTAGCAGCGCCGCAGGTTGGTAGATCTTTGCAGATAGCAGTAATAGATGTATCTCTTTACCCTAAACCTTTCAACAACCACGGACAGATCATTCTTTTGAACCCGGAAATAATAAAGGCTGAAGGAACAAGGACAGGAAGAGAGGGGTGCCTGAGCGTACCGGATTTTACAGGCAATGTTTCTCGCAAGCAAAACATATCGGTCAAATATCTTGACTTAGCCGGAAATCCGGTTATTCTGGAAACTGATGATTTTGAAGCCACAGTCCTTCAGCATGAGATAGACCATTTAAACGGCATAGTTTTTTTAGACAGAGTCACGTCTCTTAAGACTGATGTTTTTAGAAGAAAATCCGGCATTGACAACAAAGACAAAAAGGAATAAAATTTACATAATGCGCTCATAGCTCAACGGATAGAGTAGCGGCCTCCGAAGCCGTTGATTCCGGTTCAAGTCCGGATGAGCGCATTTTTAAATTGGAGTAACTATGACAGGTTCAATTACAGAGAAGGCCCGATATACCTGGGCTATTCTTTTTTTATCAGCAAAAAAGTTTTCGAATATTGACGGAGCACAACGCGCCGGAGCATTCGCTTTCTATGCTTTTGTCTCTCTTCTGCCTCTTATAATACTTCTTGTAATTGTCGTATCGGCTTTCATTACACATGCCAAAGCAGGTGTAGAAGTCGTCAATTACATAGATAATTATATAACATTAAGCCCCGAAATGAAGAGCCAAATAGCACGTACATTGGCAGGGGTGATAAAAGCGCGCAGCCAGGCAGGGGTAATCGCTTTTCTCGTACTCATCTGGGGAGCTATGCAATTTGTTATGGCTCTTGTCCGTGCTACAAATCGTGCCTGGAGTACTGAATCCTATAATTGGTGGAGGCTGCCCATCAAAAGTTTTGCCTTATTTACCATCCTTGCATTCGTGGCGCTTATAGGGATGGCGCTCCCGTTTTTTCTTAAGCTCATAAAAACATTCCTGGTTCCATTAGGTTATAGCTTTACCTGGATATATGTCATCGGAAGTTTTTTTATACCTATCGTCATAATTTTTATCGGCCTGAGCCTGTTCTATAAACTGGCACCGCGGCGTAAAACAAGCTTCAGAGAAGTTTGGGCAGGTGCTGTCTTTGCCACATTCCTTTTACGTACAGGCGAAACATTGTTCCTTGTTTATCTAAAGAAATTTGTCGCCTTTAATATAGTCTATGGAACATTCGGCGGGATAATGACGCTTCTATTGTCGATCTATATCGCAGGTTATATCTTTATTTTCGGAGCTTGCGTGTGCGCAAGCCAGGCAGAAGTTCTAGGGGCCGGACAATGAGATACAGGGTTGGAATATGTTTTATAATAAGCGTTTTATTTTATCCCTTATCAACTGCCTGGGCCGGAGATTTTTTTGGCAGTGTTTGCGCCGGCTATGGCCAACTGCTGCAGCCGGATGCGGAAAGTTCCGCTAATGCTTCGCTTCGTAAAGGAGGAGTACAAGCATACTTTCAAGGGTTATGGGGTGAAGAACGTTTAAAATACGGGGCGGAAACCGGAATTATGGAAGCCTATACAAACTGGGATAATAACGGTAATTTCCTTTTAAAACGTTCTTTAGCATTTATACCGATAAACGCCATACTGCAATACGACTTTACAGGAGATCCCAAGAGCTTTATACCGTTTATATTCGGAGGGCCCGGATTTTATTTTCCGGTCGAAGGCGGTTCGTCCGATGAAAATGGAGGAGCGGCCCGGACATCTTCTTCATCAAAAATATACTCCGGTGCTGCAGCAGGTATAGGTGTACGCTTCCCGGCCGGACAGAAGTACAGTATTCTTTTGAACTTGCGTTACTCCAATATCAATGCTCCGGACAACGTATCAGTTTTCGGTCTATGCCTGGGTTTCGGCACCCGCCTTAATTTAATGAAAAAAGAAAAACCCGTTGAAATAAAGATTAGTACCCAGCCAAAGTAGTTTCTTAAATCCATAAAATGTAAATTATGCCTAAAATACCTCATTTATCACGGCAATTTAATGAAAAACCTTTAATAATCGGCTTCGGGCCTGCAGGCATGTTCGCTGCCCTTGAGCTTATCGAACGCGGGTTAAAACCCCTTATATTTGAGCAGGGGAAAAGGATAGAGGAGCGCTCAATTGATATTCAAAGGTTTATCGGTCAAAGAGTGCTTGATACAGAGTCAAACTTCCAATTCGGAGAAGGAGGCGCAGGGGCTTATTCCGACGGAAAACTTTTCTCAAAGATAAAAAATAATTCTAAACACGTAACAAAGGTATTCGATACTTTTATAAAATTCGGCGCACCGAAGGATATCGGCATTATACAAAAACCGCATCTTGGAACTGATGTACTTATAAGGATAGTAAAAAAAATAAGGGAATATATCCTTGAATCCGGCTGCGAGATACATTACGGTTCAAAGCTGACGCACATACTTGTATCTGGCGGCAAAGCGGCCGGCGTAGTGATAAACAACGAAAATGAATATAATTCTTCAAGGATATATCTTGCTATCGGCCATTCAGCAAGAGACACATTTGAGATGCTTCACAAAAAGGGTATATGCTTAGAGCAGAAACCCATATCCGTAGGCCTGAGGATAGAGCACCCTGTTAAGATCATTAATTCAATAAGGCGCGCCGGTGAGATAAAAGATCCGTCTTCTATTGAAGCTTCCAACTATTCTTTCACCTATATGGACCGCAAAGCAAAAAGGGGAGTACATACTTTCTGCATGTGCCCCGGCGGAGAAATAGTAAATGCCTCATCCGAGAATGGGCTGCTGGTTTTAAACGGGATGAGCTATTCAACAAGGTCATCAGCCTATTCAAACTCCGCACTTGTCGTAACCTGCAATACTGAAGATTACACATCACCGGGCCCGTTAGCAGGGATCGAATTCCAGAGAGCTATCGAGCTGAAAGCTTTTATACAGGGCGGAGGAAAATGGCATGCACCTGCCCAGAACTTAATTGATTTTATGCTGGGTAGGATATCTTCTAATTTAAATGCAAACTCGTATAAAATGGGAGTAGTTTCAGCAAACCTGAAAGATATATTTCCGCAGTTCATCATAGATATGCTTTTCTCTGCATTTAATTATTGGAAAAAAGAATATCCTTTATTTGTTTCGGAGGAAGCCATACTTTTAGGAGCAGAAACAAGGACTTCCTGCCCTTTAATAATAAAGCGTAACGATGCTTATGAATCAGAAAATACAGAAAACCTGTTCCCTATCGGTGAGGGATCGGGCTATGCAGGCGGCATAACAAGTTCAGCTGCAGATGCCATAAAAGCTGTTGAAGCGAGCATTGATAAAACGTGACAAATAATATAAAATGGAATATTATTACCTACCCGCGAAAGCGGGTATCCAGCAGTTAAAACTTGTGCCGCTATGGATTCCTGCTTTCGCAGGAATGACAACCAAGGCTATTTCTAATCTAAAAAAGCTAATTCGAAAGAACCTGCTGTCCAATTTGGACATGTATGATATTAGAATAAAACTTGACTCGAATGAGCATGTGGAGGTAGAATGAACAATAAACGCAGGCAATATCTTATTGACAAGGATTTTCAATTACCGTTTATTGTGCGGAATATTATACATATTCTTATTTACGCCGTTTTGATTTTTTTAATTGTTATCGGCTGGAACAGGTTCCAGTGCAAACAGGATTACCTGATGCTTACTCCGGACAGCGATAAGCTGCAAGCTTGGGCAGCAAAGAATAATGTTGCACCGGATAGTATTACCTATGCTTGCCAATTCATAGTTCAGGCAAAAGAGTACACTTTTACGCGCATCATCACAAAGCCTCTCCTTGCAGCCGTGCTTATTAATGCCCTGGTCTCTATCGTGACGAATCTTTACTTTTCGCACCGTATAGCAGGCCCGGTATTTAAGATAAAAAAAGCATTGAGGGATAAAATCGAAGGGAAAGAAGTAAGACCTATCCAGTTAAGAAAACACGATTATTTCACTGAACTTGCAGATATGACCAATGAAGCGTTTGGTTTTAGAAAAAGACAAGACGGGGACATTGTTTGATAATACGATATTTAAAAGGGCTATGAGTTACATATATTTTGTCGATAAAAATTAAACCCGGATTTTGCAACAGGCATGAAGAACCGAGACGCAAAAGATGGGTATTTTTGCTAAGCAAAATAGTTTGAGAATACCGTTGTGTATTTGAAAACTATTTTGTGACGCAAAAATGCCTTGATTTTGTGTCGAATTCCATGTCCTGTTGCAAATTCCGGGGTTAAATCACGTATCACAAAATTCGCAGCAAAAGGAGAAACGTAACATGTCTATTTTCAGTGAAGGGGAGTACAAGGGTAATCCAATGGTTGTCATAAAGAATGCAGAGGAAGACAAGTTCCCGTTTTCATTCGGCTTAAAAAAAGCCAAGCTTGTCGTAGAACATATCGAAGAAATTAAGAAGTTTGTAGAAAAATACGACCTAAATAGTTAATAAGTATCGGTGTAAAACTTGACTGCTTTAACTTAAAAATTGAAATCTATACAATAAAAACCTGGCGTAAAATTGTTGGAATATTTCAAAATCAGGAATACAAAGTGAATAATAGAAATACTGTATTAGCACTCATTATAGCGGCTATTTTTGTGTTACATATTGCCAATGCCTTATATCAAGGGAAAATGCTTCCCAACTGTGCAAGGACTAATGATGAGGGAATGAATTCCTGGGATATGCAATTCACAGATCCGTTTAGCGTAAATACAAGTTATCCGCCTTTATATGGATTTAACAGCTACTTTATAGAGAAACTAGTAGGCAAGAACTGGACTTTGCTGTATGTCTTCAACAATTCGATGTATTTTCTATTGCTTCTAATATTTCTTTACCTCCTCGGCAAAGCGGTAAAGGATACAGAGACAGGCTTGCTTTCTGCCTTGATAGTTTCATTGTACCCCTTGGTCGCTGCAGGCTATAACCGGTACTGTATGGATTTTGCCCTGTTATCCCTTATTGTGATCTTTCTTTATTTTCTTTACAGGTCTGACTATTTCTTAAATACCGGATATAGCGTCCTTGCAGGGGTTGCGGTAGTTTATGGTGTCATGCTTAAAGAGTCTTTCCCTGCTTTCATCGCAGGCCCGGTTTTATATGTTTTTTACCAATCGCTTAAAGACATTTTGAGAAGAAGCTTCAAACGAATTATTACGATCTCTGTTATTTTTATTTCTACAGTAGCGGTAGCTATATCCTTTTTCGGGTTTAACTACTTCTATTTTTTGTTCTGGCAATCCATGTTATTAGAACCAGTCAATCATGTCTGGACCGGGTTTGGGACGTTCCTGTTTTATCATATCAGGTTGTTCTGGATAGGTCTTTGGGAAAGCCAGCTATCCATTCCCTTCTTCTTGCTACTGATACCCGGAATATACTGTTTTGCAAAAGAAAAAGACACCCGCTTACAGATAACTGTTTTTTCTTCAATAATCATACCCAATTTATTCGTAATGCTGATGCCGCACTGGAAGTCGGAAAGACACCTCCTGCCCCAACTTGCAGTCTTAGCATTTATCAGTGCTTTTAGCCTCAGAAAGTTAATTGACAGCTATTCCGGAAAGGCTATTATATCATTATTAATTATAGTAGGGATCTTGCAGGTATATGACTTTACCTATGATAAAATTGGGCTTTCAAAACTTGAATATAAAAGTTTTTATTATTGGCATACGGAATACATGGAATTATCGGTTAATACCAAGCTTAAGAAGACTGAAACGTGCATAAATATCTTCAAAGCACTGCTGGACAATATCAATGAAACGGAACGAACCGGTATAAAAAAGAACAAATATAAAGTGCTTGTTCTGCCTGCTCATGCAATGGATAGTAAGGGGATAGTTTTACTGCATTCATATTTTCTTTTTAATTTAGGCAAATATGTTAAAGATAAGGATTATTATAGCCTTGTCAGGCGTTTGAACGCTTCCGGAGACAAAACAGTAGGTATCGACTATATCATACAGGCGGCAACTAAAGACTCAAAACGTGAATCCTTATATAATTTGAATATGCTTGAGCAAATACTTAGAGAAACCGCCGAAAATGCTTCTGGCCAGGTTGACCTTAAAATAATGGAAAATAAATGGGCCAGCCTTGTAAAAAACTTTGAAGACCGAGGATTAATTTACAGGGGCAAAGAATATGATTTTTATCTTTATCAGCGTAGAGCGATATCAAGTTATATGCAGTTTTTCGTGCTGCCTCTAAAGATATATGGCGTTGCCAAATAATAATGTTTAAAAAATGCGCACAATAAATCTATCTTATAAAGGAGAAATTATGTCTATCCTAACTGAAGGGGAGTATAAGGGTAACCCGATGATCGTTATCAAGAACGCTGAAGAAGACAAGTTCCCGTTTTCATTCGGCTTAAAAAAAGCCAAGCTTGTCGTAGAACATATCGAAGAAATTAAGAAGTTTGTAGAAAAATACGACAAATAGCTTAGTTTCCCAAAACCTCACATCCAGAGTTCATATTTCAAACAACACAATATTGCTTGCAGATTGGATTTTATAATGAAATCAAAAAGAAAAGGTTTGATAGCTTTTGGAAGGCCTTTAATAGAAAACGATGAAATTAAAGAAGTTGTAAAAACTTTAAAATCAGGTTGGATAACTACCGGGCCAAAAGTAGCCGAATTTGAAAATTTGTTTAAAGAGTATGTGGGTTCAAAATATGCCTTAGCGGTAAACTCATGCACCTCCGGCTTGCATCTTGCCCTCTTGGTTGCGGGTATAAGGCCGGGAGATGAAGTAATAACATCACCTATGACCTTTGCTGCAACAGCTAATCAAATAATACATGCCGGTGCCGTTCCTGTCTTTGCGGATATCGACAGGAATTCAATGAACATCGATCCTAAAGAAATCGAAAAAAAGATAACCGGCCGGACCAAGGCGATTTTGCCTGTACATTTTGCCGGAAGGGCCTGTGATATGGACGCTATATTGCGTATAGCAAAAAAATATAACTTTATAATTCTAAATGACGCAGCCCATGCAATAGAAACTAAATATAAGGGAAAGAATATAGGGTGTTATGGTAATATAACGGTTTACAGTTTTCATGCAACAAAGAATATCACAACAGGTGAAGGCGGTATGGTAACGACAAACAATAAAGAATATGCAAAAAAAATCAAGATGTACGGCTTTCATGGAATAAATAAAGATTCAACAAAAAGATATTCATTCAATAAATATAACCACTATTCGGTATCCTATCCCGGGTATAAATACAATATGATGGACATACAGGCGAGCCTTGGTATTCGCCAATTAAAAAAGATAGAAAGATATTCAAGAATAAGAAAATATATTTGGGATAAGTACAACGATGCGTTTAAGGATTTGCCTTGCTCTACCCCAAAAGAGGCAGAACCTCTGACAAGGCATGCATATCATCTCTATAATCTTTTAATAGATGTTGATAGTTTAAAAACCAGCCGCGACAGGATACTTAATGAACTTATTAATGAAAACATAGGCGCCGGCGTTCATTATCTCGCTTTGCACCTTCATGAATTCTACGCTAAAACCTTCGGCTATAAAAGAGGGGATTTTCCAAATGCGGAATATATCTCTGACAGGACTATTTCATTGCCTTTGTCTCCCGGATTAACGAATAAGAACGTAAATGATATCATAAGAAAAGTAAAAAAGGTTTTAAATTCACACAAAAGATGAGGGTATTTTGAATTACGACGTAAGCATAATAATAACAAGCTATAACGAAGAAAACCTGCTCGAGGCTGGCGTAAATGAAATTATTAAGGTAATGGAACAGTCCGGGTATTCCCACGAGCTTATATTTATAGACGACTGCAGTTCGGACAAAACAAGATATTTAATTTTAAAGCTAGTAAAAGATAAACCGAATAGGAGCTATGTTTTTCATGAAATAAATGTCGGCCGGGGCGGTACTATTAATGAAGGGATCAAACTTGCAAAAGGTAAAATAGTCGGATATTTAGATATAGATTTGGAAGTGCACGCCAGAAACATACCTGTAATGATACATGCGATAAAAAGCGGCAATGATATCGCTACGGCTTTTAGAGTTTATAAGATCAGTTTGGCGCCATATGATATTTTACGCTATATATTAAGCATCGGCTATAGAAAACTTCTACGGCTTTTGCTGAAAACCCCGCTTCATGATACTGAAGCAGGCTGTAAGTTTTTTTCGAGGGAAAAAATACTGCCTCTAATTGATAAAACACAGAACAAACGCTGGTTCTGGGATACTGAAATAATGACGTTATCCTACCTGTCCGGACTGAAAATAGTGGAAATACCCTGCCAGTTTATAAGAAGATTAGACAAAATATCCAGTATAAATTTATTTAAAGACATAAGGGACGACTTGCTATCTTTGCTGGAGTTTAAGAATACTTTAAAAGATAAAACAAAATAAAGAGGTTCTCTTTAATACGGCAGTAGTTCTAAGTCTCCAAATTAAGCTATTAAGTGAAGCGTGTATGATTGATAGATTAAAAGTAAAAAATATATTACTTATTATAGAAACGCCTAAAATACAACATAATTATCCGAGCTCATTGCCACCCTTAGGGATTTTATATCTTTGTGCGGTACTTGAAAAAAATGGTTTCAACTGTGATGTTGTAGATGCAAATATTACCCCTTATGACATCGATATTATTGAGAACTATGATCTTGTAGGATTTTCATTGTTTTGCTCTAATGTAGAATCAACTTTTGATAAAATTAAAATTGCACGAAACAAATATCCTGATAAACTTGTAATTATGGGCGGACCGCATTGTGAAGCTTTTATCGAAGATTACTGTCAAAACCCTGACCTCAATGCTATATTTATCGGTGAAAGTGAAAATACTTTAATTCAATATTTAACTATACCTATTAGCACAGATTTAAAAAGTGTTTATTATCGCGACGAGCTATCATCTAAATTCATATACAATGGCCCCAGCAGCGCTTTCCCTGATTTAGATCAACTGCCTATACCTTCTTATAATAAGCTCCCTTTAAATAAATATAGCTTTAATGTCAGTAAAAAATCGCCGGTTGTTTCAATTATCACTTCGCGGGGATGCCCGTTTAATTGCTCCTTTTGCTATCACAGCCATGGGAAGAAATGGCGGCCAAGATCACCTAAAAACATAGTTGATGAAATTGAGTTCCTGAAAAATGAGATGAATGTAGATGAGATATCAATTCACGATGACAATTTTTCAATAGACAAACTGCGTGTTATTGATATCTGTAACTTGATTGTACAAAGAAATATAAATGTATATATTCAAATTACAAGCGGTATTAGAGCCGATATGTGCGATGAAGAAATGTTAAAAAATCTTAAGAATGCAGGTTTATGGCTTATTAATGTCAATCCAGAAAGCGGGAATGAGGATACCTTAAGTAAAATAAAAAAGGGGTCATCTTTAGGACATGTTAAAAATTTAGTAAATCTCTGCAGGAAACACAAAATAAAGACTTTTGCTAATTTTATTATAGGGTTCCCCTGGGAAGGAGAAAAAGAGATAAGAAATACTCATGATTTTGCGTTAAAACTTAATACAGATTTTGCTCATTTTGCAAAACTGACCATATTTCCAAAAACTCAACTGTATTCTGATTTCCACAACTTGTTTTATATGTCTCCGTTTAAAGATATAGCTTTTTTTTCCGGTGAAACTTCCGCACCAAACCTTCATGGATTGACACCTGCAAAAATAGATAATTGGATCAAAAAATGTGTCAAAGATTTTTATTTACGGCCGCAAACAATTATTTATTTACTGCAGACGCTCTCTTTCAAAAAACTATTACGTTTGTTTTTATTTACTCTAAAAACAAAAAACATTTAAACTTGCAGGAGCGTTTAAAAAATAAACAAAAGATAGGGATGTAAAGTGAATAAAAGAAATACTGTATTAGCGGCTATTATAGCGGCTATTTTTGTGTTACATATCGCCAATGCCTTATATCAAGGGAAGATACTCCCCAACTGTGCAAGGAGCAATGATGAAGGCATGAATACTAGTCCTATGCATTTCCTACGCCCAATGGACGTAAATCCAAGTTATCCGCCCTTATATGGATTTAACTGGTATTTTATAGAGAAAGTAGTAGGCAAGAATTGGACTTTGATTTATCTTTGTAATAATTCCATATATTTTCTTCTGCTGCTCATATTCCTTTACCTCCTTGGCAAAGCAGTAAAGGATACCGAGACAGGTCTGCTTTCTGCGTTGATAGTTTCCTTGTACCCTTTGGTCGCCGCCGGTTTTAACAGGTATTGCATGGATTTTGCCCTGCTGCCCCTTATTATAATGTTCCTTTATTTTCTTTACAAGTCAGACTATTTCTTAAATACCGGATACAGCGTCCTTGCGGGAGTTACGGTCATCTATGGAGTTATGCTTAAGGAGTCTTTTCCAGCTTTTATTGCTGGACCGGTTTTATATGTTTTTTTTATATCAACTAAAGATATTCTAAAAAGAAGCTTCAAACGAATTATTACGGTTTCTATTATATTTATTTCTTCTGCGGCTACAGCAATAGCCTTTTTCGGTTTTAAATACTTTTATTTTTTATTCTGGCAATGCATATTCCACGAACCTTCTGGACACGCCTGGTACCGTTTTCATAATCTCAGGTTGTTCTGGGTAGGGCTTTGGGAAAGCCAATTATCCGTTCTTTTCTTTTTAGTGCTGATATCCGGAATATTTTATTTTATGAAAGAAAAAGATATGCGTTTAAAAATAACGGTTATATCTTCGATTATTATTCCCAATTTGATTTTAATATTGATGCCGCACTGGAAATCTGAAAGATATATTATGCCCCAGCTCTCAGTTTTAGCATTTATCAGCGCTTTTAGTCTCAGGAAAATAATTGAAAGCTCTTGGGGAAAGATTGTCATAGCTTTTCTTATTATAGCAGGGATTTTACAGGTATATGACCTTACCTACGACAAGATCGGGCTTTCAAAACTCCAATATAAAGGTTTATATTACTGGAATGAAGAACACATCAAGGACACATTGGATTGTCGGTCAATACTAAGCTTAAAAGAACTGAAACATGTGTAAATGTATTTAAAGTATTGTTGAACAATATTAGTGAAACGGAACATGCTGGAATAAAAAAGATCAAATATAGAGTACTTATTATTCCTGGCCGTGCATTGGATGGGATAGTTATCTCACACTCCTATTTCCTTTTTAATAGCGAAAAAAATGTTGAAATCAATAATTTTTTTGATCTTTTTAGGGATATGAATATTTATAGAGACAGACCGATAGATATTGATTACCTTATCCAAGCTGTGCTTAAAGGTTCAAGCCGTGAATCCATCTATAATTTAAATATCATAAGGACAGAGATTAATAGGAGCATTAAAGATAAAATCGTGAGCGATAAAGTGCCGGTTAATTGGGAAGAAATCGTGGGGACTAGGTGGTTTAATTGCATGAAAAATTTTAAAGATTGTGGGTTAATATACAGTGACAAGAAATACGATTTTTATCTTTTTCAGCGTAAAGGTAATATCTTAATATAGGATTTTAGGCAACGATATCGGGTAATAATGTTTTCAAAATTGCACAGCATAATTTAAAGCAAAATGATAAAAAGAAGTTTTCTTTATTCTAGCCCGTCTATCTATAATATTTTAGTGAGGCTGCTGTACGGCATAAATTTCAATTCCAGATACGAAGCTATTGCCGAGATTATACCCGAAGGTGTGTCGGTAATGGAAGTATGCTGCGGCGACTGTTATTTATACCTTAATTACCTAAAAAAAAAGAAGGTTAAGTATACCGGATTGGATATTAACACTTCATTTATTAAATCTGCTCTAGAAAGAGGGGTTAATGTAAAATATATCGACTTAAATAAAGGCTTGCTGCCAAACGCCCAATATGTGATTATGCAGGCAAGCCTTTATCAGTTCATTCCAAATCATAAGGCGATCGTAGATAAACTATTGGATTCCGCTTTGGAAAAACTTATTATCGCAGAACCGGTTATGAACCTGTCCGATTCTCAAAACCCGGTTATCTCCTATATCGCAAAAAGGGCAGCTGACCCTGGAACAGGAAACGCCCTGAACAGGTTTAACGAACAAAGCCTAACGGTATTTTTTAGGAGTTACGGAGATAGGTTTAAAAGGTCCTTCAAGATAAAAGGCATGCGTGAAATGGTAGGAATAATCGATAAACAAGCATGAGTTAGGAATGCAAATTGAATAAAAGAAATACTCTATTAGCGGTCATTATCTCTGTTATTTTTATATTACATATTGCCAATGCCTTATATCAAGGTAAAATTCTTCCCAACTGCGCAAGGACTTTTGATGAAGGCATGAATACCGACACACTGCAATTCATACACCCGATTGACACAAGTTCAGAGTATCCGCCTTTATACAGGTTTAACTGCTACTTAATAAAGAAACTAACAGGCAATAACTGGACTTTTATATATGTCTTCAATAATTCCATATATTTTCTTCTGCTTCTCATATTCCTTTACCTTCTTGGCAAAGCGGTAAAGGATACAGAGACAGGTCTGCTTTCTGCATTGATAGTTTCATTGTACCCTTTGGTCACTGCAGGCTATAACCGGTACTGCATGGACTTTGCCTTATTATCCCTTATTATAATATTCCTTTTATTTCTTTACAGGTCTGATTATTTCTTAAATGCCGGATACAGCGTCCTTGCGGGGATTACTGTCGTTTATGGCGTCATGCTTAAAGAGTCTTTTCCTGCTTTTATCGCAGGCCCGGTTTTATATGTTTTTTATCTATCTTTGAAAGATGTTTTCAAAAGAAGTTTCAGACGGCTAATTACGATTTCCATTATCTTTATTTCTGCAGCAGCGGCAGCTGTATCCTATTTCGGCCTTAAACACTTTTATTATTTGTTCTGGCAATGCATATTATTAGAAACTACCGGAAAGGCCTGGTCTAGTTTTGATAACCTAAGGTTGTTCTGGATAGGTCTCTGGGAAAGCCAGTTATCCATTCCCTTCTTTTTTGTGCTGATACCCGGAATATATTATTTTATAAAAGAAAAAGACACTCGTTTTAAGATAACGGTCTTCTCTTCGATTATTGTTCCAAATTTGTTAATGATATTTATGCCGCACTGGAAATCTGAAAGATATATTATGCCCCAGCTTTCAGTTTTAGCATTTATCAGTGCTTTTGGTCTCAGGAAAATAATTGAAAGCTCTTGGGGAAAGATTGTCATAGCTTTTCTTATTATAGCAGGGATTTTACAGGTATATGACCTTACCTACGACAAGATCGGGCTTTCAAAACTCCAATATAAAGGTTTATATTATTGGAATCCAGAATATATGGAGTTATCCGTCAACACTAAACTTGATAGAACTAAAACCTGCGTAAACATCTCGCAAGTGTTGCTGAGCAATATTATTGAAACGGAACATTCAGGAATTAAAAAGAATAATTATAAAATACTCATTTTTCCAGGCCGTCCGCTGGACGGTGCACTTACACTGCATTCATATTTCCTTTTAAACAGCGACAAAGACGTCAGGATCAAACGTTTGTTCGACCTTGTTAAGGACCTGAATATTAATGGAGCCAAGCAGATAGACGTCGATTATGTCCTCCAGGTGGCAGTTAAAGGTTCAAAACGTGAATCAATCTATGATTTAGATATTTTTAAGAAAGCTGTTAATCAGATAATTAAGGAAAATATAAACAACGACCCGGGGCCGGCCGGTCTTGATATTCTGGGAAATAAATGGTTAAATTACCTGAAAAACTTCAAGGATTGCGGATTAATCTATAGCAATAGTAAAGATGATTTTTATCTTTATCAATATAATAGCAACCTAAATTAGCTAAATAACCTGATTTTAAGTGCAACAAAATCTGCAGGAAAAGGAGAAAGAAAGATGTCTATCATAACAGAAGGGGAGTACAAAGGAAATCCGATGATAGTTATTAAGAATTCGGAAGAAGACAAGTTCCCGTTTTCTTTCGGTTTAAAGAAGGCTAAACTTATCGTTGAAAATTTCGAAGAAATAAAGAAGTTCGTCGAAAAACACGACAATAATTAAGGTTTTTAGCAGTAAAAATGAAGACATTAATATCGGAGGACGTTATGGCGTACAGCGGGCCGGAGAGAAGAAAGGGGAAAGATAGAAGAAGTGGTTTTGATAGAAGAAAGTTCAATGCGAATGTTAACTTCGATAGAAGGGCAAACAACGATAGGAGAATATTTAAACGTAGAAAAATGGAAATGTAAACGGGCTCAGACTTGACTAGATTGGCAACCCCTCCGGCTGAAGACGTCCTCCCGCAATGCGGGACGGGACTTAAACCTATCGCCCTCTCGGGACGAATGCGAACGCATTCGTCCCCCGTCTGAAGACGGGGGATTCCAGGTCGCGGGATTGAGTGTAGCCCCTCCAGCAGGAGAACGTATTAACTTGAATATCTTATGAACCATCAAATGAAAGGATTGCTTTTAGGTTGTCTTGCAGGTTTAATTGACGTGATACCAATGCTTTTACAGAAACTCCCTTGGGAAGCTGATCTTTCTGCGTTTACTATGTGGGTGATTGCAGGATTTTTTATTTCTTCCACTTCAATACCACTAAAAGGAGCGGTAAAAGGTATAGTAATCTCATTTCTTTTGCTTATACCTACATTGATTATTATCGCTGCAAAAGATATAAAAAGCATCATCCCTATCATCGCTATGACCACTATACTTGGCAGTCTCTTAGGTTTCTTTACGGATAAATTAAATGAAGAATAGAAAAATTATCGCAGTTATTGGCGGGTTTGAAGCAACGCCTGAAATAGAAAAGCTTGCTTATGAAACGGGAAAAGAAATAGCCAAGGCCGGTTTTATCCTTGTCTGCGGTGGAATGAAAGGCGTAATGGAAGCTGCTTGCAAAGGCGCGAAAGATGAAAAGGGCCTGACCATCGGTATTTTGCCAGGCAAGTCCAGGCAGGATGCCAATCCTTATATTGACATTCCTATTATTACTGCAATGAGCCATGCAAGAAATGCCATAATAGTTCGAACAGCAGATGCAGTTATAGCAGTCGGAGGCAAGTTTGGAACGCTTTCGGAAATCGGCCTTGCTAAAGCTATAGATAAGCCTGTTTTTGGCATTAAAACCTGGGATATTGAAGGTATAAATAAAGTTGACAGCCCTAAAATAGCCATTGAATTAGTAAATGGACTATTAAAATAGTTAAAAATAAGTTTAGAAATGGGTGTTGCGATAAAAGTTTTTTCTCCTATCATTGAGTTTAGACAAAAGTAATATCGGTTTTTGCCTATTTTAAACTTTTACTATATTCCACCAAAAATAAAAATCAAAAGTATATTGTAAATTTAATTTATAATAAGTATAATAAGCGGGTTATTACCTAAATAAAAAGGGGGTGAAAATTATGAAAAAAGTACTTTGTGCAATACTTCTATTATCGGTAGCAGCGTTTTTTACAGGTTGCGCTACAGTGTCAAGCCCTCTTGCGGGAATGATATATACCGATGTAAAAGCACCGGGACCTGTTTCTAATGCATCGGGTTCCTCTAAAGTTGGAAAAGCCACTGCCACATCGATACTTGGATTGTTTGCTATGGGTGACGCAAGTATTAAAACTGCGGCTCAGAGTGCAGGCATTAAAATAATCCAACACGTTGATTACTATTCTACAAGTATCCTTGGCCTCTACTCCACATTTACCGTAGAAGTATACGGAGAATAGTCAAAATAATAGTAATAAATAGCCCGAAATCGTTTGCTAAAATAAGATGATTACGGGCTATTTTCTTATAAATGTTGACAAAACAATCCAGAGGTATTTTCAAATGAAAGCTGTAATTCAAAGAGTAACTAAAGCAAGCGTAAGTTTTAATAATCAAACAAGACAAATTGCCAGAGGCCTTGTTGTGTTTATCGGGATTGGGGAAGAAGATACTGAAGATGATGCTAAGTGGCTCAGTGATAAAATTCTGAATTTACGCATATTCCCGAACGCTGAAGGAAAATTTGATAAATCCGTATTTGAAGTAAGGGGTGAACTGCTTGTTGTGTCTCAATTCACTCTTTATGCTGATGCAAACTGCGGCAGAAGGCCTGATTTCACCCGTGCTGCAAAACCTGAAAAGGCACTTCCTCTTTACCAAAAATTCGTTTTAAACCTCAAGACTTCAGAGCTCAAGGTTGAAACCGGCGAGTTTGCTGCAGACATGATAGTTGAGATACACAATGACGGCCCTGTAACGATAATTTTAGACACCAAGGATAATGGTAAGGTCTAGGGGATAAGGAGTAAGAACATAATTTCTAAGATAAACTACAAAGAACGCATAGATAAATTATATAGCCTGATGAATCCCTGCACGCTTTGCCCGCATGAATGCAGGGTAAACAGGCTTGCGAATAAGAAAGGCAAGTGCCGCACGGGAAAGGACCTGTATGTATCAAGCTATAACCTGCATTTCGGAGAAGAACCTCCAATTTCCGGGTTCAGGGGTTCCGGGACGATATTTTTTACGAACTGCAACCTGTCCTGCGTGTTCTGCCAGAATTATCCAATCAGCCAGTTAAACAACGGCAATTTAATTTCTACTGATGTACTTGCAAAAAACATGCTCGAGCTGCAGGAAAAGGGCGCCCATAACATTAATTATGTGACCCCGTCGCATGTGCTTCCGATGCTTGTAGAAGCTGTGGACAAAGCAAAAAAAAGCGGGCTAAAAATACCTCTTGTCTATAATTCAGGCGGTTATGAAAAAGTTTCTACCCTGAAACTGCTTGAGGGAATAATCGATATCTATATGCCAGACGCAAAATACAGCAACAACGAAAACTCCAAAAACTATTCAAAGGCAGATAGCTACTGGGAAATAAATAAACCGGCCCTTTTGGAGATGTACCGCCAGGCCGGAAACCTCGTTATTGACGAAGAGGGGATTGCCAGGAAAGGGCTTATCATCAGGCACCTGGTTCTTCCAAACGATATTTCAGGAACAAAAGAGGTGCTTAAATTCATAGCCGACAAACTTTCAAACAGCGTATATTTAAGCCTGATGGCACAATACCACCCGGCTAATCAATCGCATAAATTCCCTGAATTATCCCGCAAGCTGACCTTACAGGAATACAAAAATGCTGTTAATATCGCACACAGGCTAAACCTCGAAAAAGGCTGGATACAGGAATTATAGTTCCTGCATACAGCGCTGTCTGTTTATTTAAGTACAAAAATGGTATAATTAACCTACATAATTAGCGTCTATCGGATAGAGTAGTGCCTATAGAATCTCAGGTTTAAGGTGTAAGGGCTAAGGTCTAAGATTTAAAACTTACACCTTACCCCGTATCCCTATTTTTATCTGTTATATACTATATTAAATAAGGAGATTATTATGATTTCATTACCGGATCCAAAACTGACAGGAGATATTTCTCTTGAGGAAGCGATTTCAAAACGCCGTTCCTCACGTAATTTTGTAAATAATGACCTTACCATGGAGCAGGTATCTCAGATACTCTGGTCAGCACAAGGCCTTACAGATAAATTAAATAAATACAGGGCAGCACCTTCTGCTGGTAGCCGCTATCCTATGGAGATACATGTCTTGACCGCTACTGGCATGTTCCACTATCACCCTGCAAAACATGCTCTTGAACAGTTAAGGTCCGAAGACATCAGGCCAAAGTTGATTCAGGCTGCTCTCGGACAGAAATTTATTGCGGAAGCTGGTTTAATCCTGATCATTTCTGCGTTCCCTGAAAAGATTTTAAGCAGGTATGGCGATAAAGGCATGCGCTATATTTACCAGGAATCCGGGCACATCGCTCAAAACGTGCATTTGCAGGCTGTTGCTGCCGGGCTTATAGCTGTTCCTATAGGCGCATTTACGGAAGATGCCTTAAAAGCAGCGATAGACCTGCCCGACGAATTAAGGCCTCTCTACATAATACCTGTAGGGTATAAAAAAGCATAATTAGCGTATAGCGGATAGAGAAGACTTTGAAATTCCTATCCGTTATACGCTCAACGCTTTACGCTAATAAGAGGTTATATGTTTAGAAAAGCGATCTGTTCAGGCACATGGTACCCGAATGAAGCCGGCGAAATAAATAATTTTTTTAATCCCAAGGCAAAAAAAACTAAAATTATAGCAGGGATATGCCCGCATGCTGGCTGGATATATTCAGGGCAAACCGCAGGCGAAGTTTACTCAAGAATGAAGCCTAGCCAGGTTTATATTCTCCTGGGCCCTAACCATACAGGTCTTGGCAGCCCCGTGAGCCTCTATGCAAGTGGTGCTTGGGAAACTCCGATAGGCAATATCGAAGTAGACTCCCTTTTGGCAAAGACTATCCTTACTGCTTCTGAAATAATTCAATCTGACTTTTTAGCGCACAAAGGGGAACATTCTCTTGAAGTCCAGCTGCCTTTTATAAAGACATTGAACAGGGATGCTAAAATAATACCTATCTCCATGTCTGATTACAACCCGGATATATGCAAAACCGTAGGTGAAACGATAGCCGGAGTATTGATAGACAGGGAATTAACAGCTAAAGTTACCTTAATAGCTTCATCCGATATGAGCCATTATATATCGGGAGACCGGGCAAAAAAACTTGATAGCATGGCTATAGACAAAATACTTCAGCTTGACCCTGAAGGCCTTCTTGAGACAGTAAATGCTAACAATATCTCGATGTGCGGTTCAGGCCCTGTTGCAGCCGTTTTGTGGGCATCGCTGAAGCTGGGCGCAAAAAAGGCAGAACTTGTCCGTTACTCGAATTCCGGTGATGTAACAGGAGACCAAAAACAGGTGGTTGGCTACGCAGGAATGATAATCATTTAGCTCGCTTTGACCGCTAGCAATGCAACTTGAAAATAGAAATTCAAACACCAAACTCTAAATCCTGAATAAACTCAAAATTTAAATAACTAAACTATAAAAAGAATTGGATTTTATCTAAAGTTTTGAATTTTGAGCAAATATAGAAGCTTCTTTTTAAGATAATAATAAACTATAAGAACTATATGAACACTGTAAAAATCGGCTGCTGCGGTTTTCCTTTAGCCCAAGCCAAATACTATCAAAACTTTAACACCATCGAGATAAACCAGACTTTTTATCAATTGCCTGAACTTAAAACCGCAAAAAAATGGGTTGAAAAAGCACCGAAAGGTTTTGAGTTCATTGTAAAAGCCTGGCAATTGATAACTCACCCCTGTGTCAGCTCGACTTACAGGAGGTTAAGAGAAAAGATACCTGAGCTAAAAAAAAGATATTACGGGCTCTTCAACCAGACAGACGAAGTACGCGAAGCCTGGCGAAGGACATTAGAGTTCGGCCAGATTTTAAAAGCGAAGATATATCTTTTTCAAACACCGTCCTCTTTAAGGCCCACCGTAGACAATATAACCAATTTATATAAGTTTTTTAAACATATCCATAGCCGCGAGTTGACGTTTATCTGGGAGCCCAGAGGTGAATGGAACACCGGCCTGATCACAAAAATATGCAGTGATCTCAACCTTATACATTGCGTAGACCCTTTAAGGTCAAAACCTTTGTACGGACATATCAGATATTACAGGCTTCACGGAGGATACGAAGAAAAACGCATAGTTTACGACCACAAATATAAGTTGAATGAATTAAACAATCTGCTTAAACATGCCGATAAACCGCTGAATTATTTTCTTTTTAATAATTCAAATATGTGGCAAGACTCAGTTCAATTGCAAAAACTTATTCAAAATCAAAGATAAATTTGATATAATATAGTCTGTAAAACTTAGAAATTTAGGAACACACAATGAACGCAGATGAAGAAGAACCAATAAAATTCAATTTTTCTGCTAAAACAGCGGTTGCTGTGCTTTTAACTTTACTATTGGGGCCGGGCGTAGGCCATCTCTATTTAAGAAAGATCAAGCAGGGGGTCATATTTTTGGCACTTACATTCGCCTTCGCTCTTCATCAGGCCTGGGAGGTTGTCAAGAATATCCCTGTTTCTCAACTATCAAGCCTGAAATCAGATGATATCTCGGCGCTTTTTAATAACTTTGCTGTTCAATATCCGAAAGTCTTATTTATCTATGATGTGATTTTTGCAGCGCTCTGGGCCTATGCTGTAATAGATGCATTTAAGAAAAGCAGGGAAAGATAGATGATAACAGTTACATCCCGCCAGATGAGGTCGATCGATGCTACTGCGATAAACAAGTACGGTATTCCTGCCGGCATTCTAATGGAAAATGCCGGCATTGAAACAGCTAAAGACATTATAAAAACAAGAAAATATATTTCAAAACCTGTTGCTGTTTTCTGCGGATCTGGCAATAACGGCGGTGACGGGCTGGTGGTTGCACGCCATCTTTTCAATAATAATTTTAACGTAGAAATATTTCTTGCAAAACCAGCCGTTGCGTTCAAAACAGATTCTCTGATAAACTATAATAGCGCGAAGAAATTAGGAATAAAAATACGTAAATACTCTAAAGCCATTGATCTTTCAAAGTACGGCCTGATAGTCGATGCTCTCCTTGGCACCGGCACAAAGGGTGAAATAACAGGGATTCATAAAGAAATAATCGAAAAGATAAACTTATCAAAAAAACCTGTAATTTCTATCGATATTCCTTCCGGGCTTGATGCAGATTCAGGGAAAACGCTCGGGGCAGCGGTAAAAGCTTTAAAAACAATTACTATAGGGTTTGTTAAAAAAGGTTTAGTTACCAAAGCAGCAAAACCTTATGTCGGGAAATTAACCGTTGCAGGGATCGGCCTTCCCCGCCTAGCGGAATTAGAAGGGCTTATTTAAAAGAGGATTAAGAAGTATCTAATATGAATAAGCGAATAAAATTTACCATTGTTTCAATTTTAATAACACTTGCATTTTGTTTGAATGGCAACTCTTCTGTATTAAAAGGAGTAAAAAAAGTGAAATTAGATAACGGTTTGACAGTTATTATAAAAAAGGACAATTCTCTTCCGATCGTATCCGTGCAGGTTTGGGTCAGGGTAGGTTCTGTAAACGAAAGCGATAAAACAAGCGGTTTATCTCATTTCCTTGAACACCTTTTATTTAAAGGTACAAAAGATTATCCCGGAACTGAAATAAGCCGTATCGTTGAAACCCAGGGTGGGGTAATTAATGCCGCAACTTCAAAGGAGCTCACCTACTTTTACATCGATTCACAGAAAGACGGGCTTGCGGACGCTGTTAAAATCCTTGCTGATGCAATGGCTAACGCCACTTTCCCGCCGGATGAAATAGACAATGAAAGGCCTGTAGTGATAGAAGAAATTATGAGGCATTATGACGATACATACTCTCTTTTGTACGACGCTTTCAGTAAAGTGCTTTATTTGAAAACTCCTTATAGAAGAAGCGTTATAGGAAGCGAAGATGTAATCAAGAATGTTACGCGGCAGGAGATAAGTGATTATTATAAGGCGCATTATACCCCAAAGAATATGTTCCTTGCAGTATCAGGAGACCTGGATACTGAAAAAACAATCGGCTTGATAAAAGCCACGTTCGGAAAACAAAAGCTTCAGGAGCCTCCCTCGCAGCCTGCATTGAACGAACCTTTGCACACTAAAGAGGCTTCAAGAGAAAAAAGAAATGTCAAAATGTCCTACCTTTTTTGCGGATTCTTAGGCCCGGATATCACCTCCGGCGACCAGTTTGCAGCAGATATTACCGGCTTGATACTCGGCGGCACACAATCTTCAAGATTGTATAGAGGTTTAAGGGAGAATAAACAGCTTGTATATTCAATAAACTCTTCTTATTCATCTCAAAGGGGCACAGGAGCGATATATGTTTCAGCCATGTTTGCCAAAGAGAACGAACAAAAAGTAATCGATGAAATAAACAAGGAGATAAATGCTCTAATGGAAAGCGGGCCGAGCGATGAAGAAGTCAAAAGGGCAAAAGAGATCACTAAATCCCAATGGTATTTTGACAACGAAACTTTCCACGATAAAGCTGCGCTCTATGCTTACTGGGAACTTCAGGGCATACCCGATATGCCTAAGAAATATATCAAAAATATCGATAAAGTAAAAAAAGAAGACGTGGCCATTTTTTTAAAAAAATATTACAAGCCCCAGGGAATGAGCTATTCAATAATACTCCCAGAAGAAGAAAAATGAAAAAATATTTTTTGTTCTTAATATCCATGCAAATATTTTGCACTCAACTTTATGCGGGAGGGAATGTGAACCAGTTCACTTTAGATAACGGCATTCAGGTACTTCACAAGAAAATAGACTCTAATCCTATCATTACTCTTCAGGTATTCTTGCGCGGCGGAATTATTAATGATAAAAAGGAACTGGCAGGGCTAGCCAACCTAACACAGGTTTTAATGACGAAAGCAACAAAAACCCGGAATAGCGAACGGTTATCGAACGATATCGAAGATATCGGCGCAAATTTATCTTTGGATGTTGATTATGACTCATGCCGTATTACCATAACTGTCACAGACCCGCATATAGAGAAGGCTGCTGAGATCCTGTCCGATATCATACGTAACCCTGCTTTTGACGACAAAGAAATCGAAAAAGAAAGGACTAACATATTAGCAGGCATCGACAGGCGGGAAGACAGTATATTTAATGTAGCAAATGACCTCCTTAATAAAACGTTTTACGCAGGCCACCCTTACTCTTGGACAAACTACGGGACAAAAGAAACGGTTTCAAAAATAAAAAAGGATGATATATTAGCCTTTCATAAAATCCTGTATACCTCAGGCAACATCTTCATAGTTATAGCAGGCGACATAGAATTAGGTGATGCAGAAAATATCATCAAAAAATATTTTACCTCGATACCTTCAAGCCAGGAAAAACTTGAAAAACCTGTCCCTGAAATGCCGGCCCCCAAAAAAGTATTAAAAGAACTTAACAAATTCAAGCAGGCTTATTTAATGATAGCTTATCCGGCTCCATCAATTCAAGACCCGGATTATTCTGTTTTAAAGGTCATAAATACCGTCCTCGGCGGAAGGATGACTTCAAGGCTGTTCGTTGAGCTCAGGGAAAAACTAAGCTTGGCCTATGAGGTAAGCTCATTCTATCCTTCACGAAAAGAGCTTAGCAAATTCGTCATTTACATAGGGTTGAACAAAAAGAACCTCGGCCTCACTAAAAAGCGAATTGCAGAATTGATAGATGACTTAAAAAATAAAGAAATTGACAACAAGGAGCTGTCTGAAACAAAAAATTACATAAAAGGCGTTTTTTTACTTGAACACCAGACTGTGGTTAAACAGGCCTGGTACCTTGGCTGGTGGGAGATAATGGGAAAAGGTCATAATTATGACCAGGCTTACCTTGATGACCTTATGAAAGTAAGCCCTGAGGAAATTAAAAAAGCGGCCAATAAATATTTTAAAGACAATTATGTACAGGTTGAAATCGTACCGGAATGATACAATGAAACATTTAACTGCCCTGATACTTTTATTTTGCCTGTTATCAGGCTTTATTGCATGCAAAAAAAATAGTATTCAGTACGGAAAAACAAATACCTCAACTCCAGAGTACGGAGATTTCTACATTACATCGTCCATAGGTGATGCTTCCTACTTAAACCCTGTGCTTGCTACGGATTCAGCGTCAGGCAATATAAACGGCCTTATTTACAACGGCCTTGTAAAATATGACAAGAATATTACCCTTGTGGGAGACCTGGCTGAAAAGTGGTCTGTTTCAAAAAACGGGCTTGTCCTTACTTTCTATCTTCGTAAAAACGTATTGTGGCATGACGGCAGGCCTTTCACTGCTGAAGACGTCAAGTTCACTTATGAGAGGCTTATTGACCCTGCGGTAAAAACACCTTACAGCTCTGATTATTTAATCATAAAGGAATTTAAGATAATCAACCCTTACAGTATTGTAATAACTTATAAAAAACCATTTGCTCCTGCCCTGGAATCCTGGGGAATGGGAATAATCCCTAAGCATATTTTTAAGGAAGGGGATTTCAACTCTCATCCCGCTAACAGAAATCCTGTCGGAACTGGGCCTTACCGGTTCAAAGAATGGAAAACCGATGAAAAGATAGTTTTAGAGCCAAATGCAAATTACTTTGAAGGAAAACCTTTTTTAAACCGTTATATTTCAAAGGTCATCCCGGATCAAGCTGTCGAGTTCTTAGAGTTGAGAAATCAGAATATAGACGAAATGTCGTTAACCCCGGACCAATGGAAGGCTTATCCTGAATTTTTTGAAAACTATACTAAATTCCGTTATCCTTCGTTTGCTTACACCTATCTGGCATTTAATTTAGCCAACCCGGCGTTTCAAGACAAGAAATTCAGGCAGGCTATAGCCCACGCTATAAACAAAGACGACATAATAAATGGCGTGCTTCTTGGCATGGGAAAAGCAGCTACAGGGCCTTTTATTCCTGAATCGTGGGCCTACAACAAAAGAGTCAGAGATTACAGTTTCGACGTAAAAGAATCCAAACGCCTGCTTAATGAACTCGGATGGAAAGTAACAAACAAAAACAGCTATCTTGAAAAAGACGGGAAAATACTGGAGTTTACCATACTTACAAACCAGGGAAATAAGTTAAGAAGCCTCACTGCCGAAATAATCCAAGCACAGTTAAAAAAGATTGGAATAAAGGTAAATATCAGGATAATTGAGTGGAGTTCCCTGCTGCACGAATTTATAGATAAACGCAATTTTGAAGCCGTGATACTCGGCTGGTCGCTCGGCAGAGACCCGGACCAGTTCAGTATATGGCATTCTTCACAGAAAAATGACGGCCAATATAACTTTGTATCTTATGCAAACCCGCAGGTAGACAGGCTCCTAGAGCTTGGCAGGACGGTTTTTGATATTGGGAAAAGAAAAGAAATATACAACAAGCTCCATGAGATATTAGCCGGCGACCTGCCTTATATTTTTTTGTATTATCCCGAATCCCTTGTCGTTGTTCACAAAAGGTTCCGAGGGCCAGAAGTGAGCCCTATCGGCCTTGGCTGGAATTTTTACAAATGGTGGGCTCCAAAAAACGAACAGAAATATATGCTAAACTAATGAAATGTACGGAGGACTTATGCCCCGCAAAATCCTGATTGCAGATGATGAACCCGATATCCTTTCCATCCTGGGAGACCTTCTTACTAAAGCAGGGTTTAATGTAACCCTGGCCAAGGACGGCCTGGAAACACTGGAAAAGGTGAACAAAGACAAACCTGACCTGATAGTACTTGACATTATGATGCCCAGGTTAGACGGTCACTCGGTAAATATAAAACTCAAGGAAAATAAAGAAACTGCAAATATCCCTGTAATCATAATGACGGCATACGGCCATTTTAAGAAGCTTCTTGAGGTAAGGAATGAGCTTACAGTCTCTGCGTACCTTGAGAAACCATTTCCAGTTTCAATGCTTTTAGAAAAGATAAAAGAAATACTTTCTGTGTAGGGCGTCAGAAAATTAAAGGTCTTTGATAAATGACTTAAAATAACGGATTTTATCCTTGTTTCCTGTCTTAATGGCAGTCAAAGCTACCAAGAGGACTGAAATATGAGCGATAGTAATGTAGTTGGAAATAGCTTTCATACCTTTAACAGGGATATTACGAAGAGCCAGATTGATTAAGCGAGAGAAAACACGTTCAGCAGAAGTTCGTAGATTATATATTTTCTTGAATTTAGCAGAACCATAATCAATGTTATTTCTAATATCAGGATCAATTCTTAAATAAGCGGTGCAACCTTGAGGTTTAGCGAATTTAGGATGATTAACAGGGCAGGAAGGATACTGTTTAGCAACGGTCTGTGAATATTTAATAGGGCAAACGAATTTACGTCTGATACGGCCTATATCATCTTTGAATTTGCCCCAGTTCATCATAGGCAAGCCAGCAATACATAGGCGTTGACCTTGACGAGATAATGGGAAATCTGAAACTTTATGTCTAGGATTTCTTGCGATATAAGGTTTGGCTTTAAGCTTTTTAAAGATGAATTTAAGAATACGTTGAGAATCGAAAGCAGCATCAGCGGTTACCCCTTGAGTTTTTAGCTTAAATTCTTTAAGTTCCTTGAGCAGAGGAATACAGACTTTAGAATCGTGAACATTAGCAGGTAAAGTTCTTTCAATGATAGGCAATTCGGTTATAGCGTCAGATAGGACATGGGTTCTGTATCCCCAGAAGAATTGGACTTGTCTTTTGAATAAGTCATTGGGGTTATAAGTAATTATAACGCCCAAACGTGCATCAGGGTCGCCTTTAGGGAATTTGAGTTTGTTAAAGCGGTCTTTAGAAGAAGTTTTAAGGTTATTTTGTTTGACATTGGCTTTTATGGGAGCAGAGTCAATAGCTATGAAAGTAGCTTTAAGTTCTTTGAGTTTAATAAGTTCAATAACAATAGCTTTTTTGATGGTTGCAAAGTAGTCATGTGGAGTATCTCTAAGGAAAGCAGAGAAAGTTTCTTTGGTAGGTGTAGATTCACCTAATTCAAAGCCGCATCTTAATGCCAGTGAGGGATTAGTTGCTAAATCGTGAACAAGGTCAGATAAAGCAGGCAATCCTCGCAAGTTTTTATAAATAAGAGCATTAAGAATGTGTAACCTGGCAATTAGAGGCCGGCCGACTTTATTTTGAATAGTTTCTTTAGGGACAAAAGGAACAAGTGTGCTGAATAAAGTTTCGAAGTTTTTGAGCGGTTTAATATCAAAGAGATGCTCAGCAGTAAAGAGATATTGTTGTTTAGCCATAAATGCCTCCAGCCAATTTTCTGACAGATATGATTTTTAATGTATTAGCTGGATATTATATGAAAAATTGTCAGATGGGTGGAGGTGAAAGAAAGTTGACGGAAGGTTCTGTAAAAACATGTGGTTGTCAGAAAACTAATTGAAATATAAAAAGTAAGATTTATCACCTCCACCAGGCTTTTGAAAGTGATATTTTTGTCAAAATTGACGATTTTTAACAGATTGTTATCGTCGTTAAAATCAAGTGGAGGTGATAAAAAAGAAGTGATGTTTAAATTATCGTCGGAGATGTAATATTCTGACAGGCAACTTTCTGTGTAGCCCGGAGGTTATATGACTGTAATGATAGTTATATCAACAATACTTTTTGTTCTATTTTTATTAACGCTGACAATTTTATTAAAGACATGGAATAGGTTAAACAACCTCAGAAACAAAATAAAACAGATTGATGAAGACAGGAACATGCTGCTGACAAAACTACTGCAGGAACAGGAAGAATCCAACAAGGAAAAAATAGCTTTGATAGCTAAAAATATTTATGAAAATAACCCAGGGGAAGCATTAAACTATCTGGAAACTATGGTCTTCAATTCAAACCAGACAATCAGGAAAAATGTTATCTACGCGCTTGTGCAGATACTTTCAAAAGAGACAGTGGATATGCTACTAAAGCTTTTTAATGACCCTGACCCGCTGGTAAAAGCAGAAGTTTTAAAACATTTAAAAGACCTGGATTCAAAGATAGACAGTAAAGTTATCCCTGTGGACCAAAGCCTGGGCTATAAGATAAAATACATTCTAGCTCAGGAAAAACTAAAAAAAGAGTGGATATTTTAGAGACTGTATAAAAAACCAACAATCTTTGCTCAAGGAACATTTTTAATGCTTATATACATTATTCGCCGGACATTATACATCTTTCCTCTTTTACTTGGGATAACACTTGTATCGTTCTTAATAATGCACCTGGCCCCCGGAAAACCGATAGATCAGATGACGGATCTTAATGTAAAAGTCTCGGCTCAATCAAAGCAAAAATTAGTTCAATTGTATGGGCTCGATAAACCCTGGTACATACAATATTTTAACTGGCTGAAGCGCTTTATCGCTCTTGATTTCGGAAATTCCTTTAAAGACGGCCGTTCGGCAATACTAAAAATAGCCGAACGCCTCCCTGCATCTCTTCTTCTAAATCTGCTTTCGCTTAGCCTGATATTCATAGTTGCGCTGCCTGTAGGGATATATTCAGCGGTACACAGGAACAGCCTTTTTGACCGCGTAATGACTGTATTTGTTTTTGTCGGATTTTCTGTTCCGACCTTCTGGATAGCTCTTCTTTTAATGATATTCTTCGGTCTAAAACTCGGCTGGCTTCCTATATCCGGCCTTCATTCCCTGAACTATGGCGATCTTTCGTTAATAAATAAATTACTCGATATCGCAAGCCACCTGGCTCTTCCGGTATTTGTGACGGCTTTTACAAGCCTGGCAGGCCTGTCGATGTATGCACGTTCGAGCATGCTGGATGTCATAAAACAGGATTATATTAAGATGGCTTACGCAAAAGGGCTGTCAAAGAAAAGGATAATTTTCAGCCATGCCGCAAGGAATGCATTGTTGCCTGTAATAACTATTCTCGGTCTATCCCTTCCAGGCCTTATCGGAGGTGGATTTATATTTGAAACCATATTCGCTTATCCCGGCATGGGACGTCTTGGCTATGAAGCTATAATGGCAAGGGATTATCCGGTGGTTATGGCCGTAGGCACGATAGCGGCCTTGCTTACCATGGTAGGAAATTTCTTAGCGGATATTTCTTATGCCTGGGTTGACCCAAGAATACGATACAAATAGCGGATAGTAAACGTCAACGTCTATGCAGGTTTTATTTTTTCTATACGCTCTACGCTAAACGCTATCCGCTAAAAAAATATGTTAAAAATATATCTAGAAAGATTTAAAAATAATAAGCTTGCAATAATCGGATTATCTCTTATAATCTTCCTTGGAATATTAGCGATACTATCACCGCTCATAGCTCCTTTTGACCCTGTGGAACAAAACCTTACCAGCAGGCTTTTGCCTCCGTCGTCAAACTTTATCCTTGGCACTGATGACCTTGGAAGAGACCTTTTATCCCGGATGATTTTCGGGATCCGCATATCTCTTAGCGTAGGCTTTGTTGCAGTTTCCATTTCCGTAGTCATAGGAACGGTACTCGGGCTCATAAGTGGTTATTTCGGAGGGTGGGTAGATTCGGTTATAATGCGTTTTGTCGATATAATACTCTGTTTCCCTACTTTTTTTCTTATCCTGCTCGTGATCGCTTTTTTGGAACCGAACATCTATAATATAATGATGGTCATTGGTTTTACTTCCTGGCCGGGTTTGACACGCCTTGTAAGGGCCGAGGTGCTTTCACTAAGAGAAAGAGAGTTCATACAGGCCGCAAAACTTCTCGGTATAAGCAACCTGAGGATATTTTTTGTACACCTTCTGCCTAATGTGTTTTCACCGATCATAGTAACCACTACCCTCGGAGTCGGTTCTGCCATACTTACTGAATCCGGCCTTTCATTCTTAGGTTTGGGAGTGCAGCCTCCGATGCCTTCCTGGGGACAGATGCTCACGACCGGAAAAGACTATATACATTTTGCCTGGTGGCTTTCTCTTTTCCCCGGGCTTGCTATCCTTTTTACGGTCCTCAGTTTCAACCTGTTAGGCGAAGGATTAAGGGACATCCTTGACCCCAGGATAAACGATTAGCGTCACCATAGCCCACCGCGTAGGTGGTACAAGGTTTGAAATGAGCATATTAGAAATTAATAATTTATCCGTAGAATACATAAGGAACAAAAAAATAATACCTGCCTTACGTGGAGTTTCTTTCAAACTTGAGGAAGGAGAAACTCTTTCTGTGGTAGGAGAATCGGGGTGCGGAAAAAGCACCCTGGCCCTTGCAGTGCTCGGTCTGATCTTCAAAGATGAAGGAAGCATAGGGTCCGGAAAAATTATTTATTACGGCAATAACCTCCTTGATTTAAGCCAGAAAGAATGGCAAAACCTGAGGGGGGATGAAATATCGATAGTTTTACAAGACCCGTTTACATCGTTAAACCCTGTCCTAAAAATAAAGGAACAGCTGATTGAAACGATCGAGGCCCACAGGTCCGGCCTTTCCTTTGTGGATAAAACAGGCCTTGCCATAGATGCACTTAATGAAGTCATGCTTCTGGACCACCGGCGTATCTTAGATTCGTATCCGCATCAGTTATCCGGCGGGCAGAGGCAAAGGATAGCGCTTGCAATGGCTATAATCAATAAGCCCAGAATATTAATAGCAGATGAACCTACGACAGCGCTTGACGTAACTATACAGAAGGAAATCTTAGAGCTCTTAAATAAATTAAAAAACGAATTGTCGCTTACTCTTGTGCTTATAACTCACAATATCCCAATGGCTTCTAAGAACAGCGACAGGATGGCCGTCATGTATGCGGGCAGGATCGTCGAATTGGGGTTAAGCCGCGACATGCTGCAAACCCCCCTGCATCCTTATACGCAGGGGCTTATGAGATCCATCCCTAAACTGTTAGCTGCGTCCGGTATTAACTATGTTTTGCCAGGCCAGCCGCCGGAACTATCTTCTCTGCCGCAGGGCTGTAAATTCTGGCCTAGATGCCCAAAAGTAATGGACATTTGCAGAATAGAAGAACCCGAAGAATACACAGTAAATAACTCAAAAACAAGATGCTATTTATATAAATAGAATAATGTCCAACAACAAAATCCCAATTAACGGCAACTAATTATATTTATCATAGATTAAAATGACACTACTCAAAGCAGAAAATCTATTTAAGATCTTTTCAATAGAGGGCGGCATATTCAGGTCCAAGACCGGCTCTGTACGCGCTTTGGATAATATTTCATTAGAATTAAAAGAAGCCCAGGTCCTTGGCATAGTAGGCGAATCAGGCAGCGGAAAGACAACCCTTGGCAAAGCCCTGTGCGGGCTTTTACCGGTTGATGCCGGCAGTATTTTCATCGACGGTAAAGCTATAAACCTTTATTCCAGGCAGGAGCTGTCCACAAAAGTCCAGATGATATTTCAGGACCCGTTTGCTTCCTTAAACCCTAAGCTGAGCATAGGCACCATCCTTTTTGAAGCTGTAACAAAAGATAATTTGCGGCCGGACGGTAAAATAGTTTCGGAGACTTTAGAGCTTGTCGGGCTGCCCAAAGATATTTTGAAAAGTTATCCGCACCAGTTTTCCGGAGGGCAAAGGCAAAGGATAGCCATAGCACGGGTCCTGTTAAAAAAGCCAAAGATAATCATCGCTGATGAACCTTTGTCATCTCTTGATATCTCCATTCAGAACCAGCTATTGAATCTGTTCATGAAACTTAAAGGACAACATTCAACAGCATTTATATTCATAAGCCATGATATGGTAGTTACAAGCAACCTGGCAGACTACATATTAGTCATGAAAGACGGTATGATAGTAGAAGAAAATGATGCCCGCTCGATAATTTTATCTTCCAGGACTGATTATACAAAAAAACTGGTTTCTTCTATAATTTAGTCAAAAGGGAATAACTGTTATGGACAAAATCCTAAATGAAATAAGAAATTCTTCAGGAAAAGAAACTTCGTATATAATAGGCGGCTGGCTGAGGGACAAAATCCTTAAAAGAGAAAATAAAGACCTGGACATAATCGTTCGTATAAACCCCTTTTTAGTAGCAAGTAAACTTTCCAGAAAGCTTGCCGGCAGGCTCGTAGTGCTTGATGATAAAAATAAAGTGTACAGGATAGCGCTTAAAAATAACTCCTGTCTTGAGTTTATCGATGTAGCCGGGTTCAAAGGCAAAGATATTTTATCCGACCTTAAGAAACGGGACTTTACTATAAATTCATTTGCCCTTCCTATAGAAGAAAACCTGGATTTTAAAACCCTAATAGACCCGTTTAACGGAATAGGCGACTTTAAAAAAGGCCTTATCCGGATGACAAGCACAAATTCTTTTAAAGATGACCCGTTAAGGCTGCTGCGAGCATTCAGGTTTGCAGCCGAACTGCAATTTAAGATAGAGCCAAAAACCGGAACACTAATAAAAAAACAATCCTGCCTCATAAACAGAAGCGCCGGCGAACGAATAAGGGAAGAATTGCTGAAGATATTAAACAACGATAACTCTTTTTATTGGATAACAGAGCTGGACAAAGCAGGTCTTCTTGAGGTGATAATGCCGGAAATAATCAAAATGAAAAAATCTGCCAGGCAGTTCTATTACCACCCGCTCGGACTATGGCAGCACTCGCTTGAAACCCTTATGAGCCTGGAAGAGATAATAGTAGGCGTGCCCAGGCTGTTCGGCGAAAACGCTTCCTTTATACTCAAACATTTAGAAGAACCTTTATCCTCAGGCACTACGAGGAGAAGCCTTCTTAAGATGGTTTCTCTTCTGCATGACATTGCAAAACCTTTTTGTGCCCGGCGGATAGGAAAAAGAATGAGGTTCTTGGGCCACGAAGTAAAAGGTTCAAAGATGGTCAAAAATATCCTTGAACGCCTTCATTTCGGCAGGCAGGAAATAAAAATAGCCGATGTACTCGTGCAGCATCATATGAGGCCAATCAGCCTCGGGCAATCGCCTGTTTTGACAGACAGGGCCATATACAGGTTATTCCGGGATATAGGGGATAACCTTGTGGACCTGATGCTTCTTACCTTATCCGATTGTTATTCATACAGGCGCTTAAAGGTAAGAAAAGCTGTTGAATTAAAAAAACAAAAACTGGTTGTAAAAAAGCTGATAAGCAGGTACTTCCATGAAAAAAACAAAAAACCTGCGGCTAAACTTATAGATGGCAATGTCATCCTTTCTAAATTCAGGATTCAGCCCGGCCCAATAATCGGGAAACTGTTAAAGGAAACAGCCGAAGCACAGGCGCTTGGCAAGATAAATACTAAAGAAGAAGCCGTTTCCTATGCACGGAAGTTATTGACACGCCTAAAAAAAAGAAATAGAATATAAATGCAGTTTTAATGGTTACTGGTTACTGTTCACTGGTAACTGTATTACGCGGGTGTAGTTCAGTGGCAGAACACTAGCTTCCCAAGCTAGACATGTGGGTTCGATTCCCATCACCCGCTGTTTAATTCAGTTCAGAGTTATAAGTTGGGAGCAAAAACTCCAGCCAAAGATTAAAAATTCTTTACTACGATCTCCAAACTAATCACCAAAAACTATTAAAGCATTGACATAGTGTGTCATTTATGCTACACTAATATTGAAAGGAGGGCAACTTAAATGACCACAAAAAATCCAAGAATAAATCTGGTGATAGAAAAACCATTGTTCCATATCTTAAAAGACTTATCAGCAAAAAATGCCCTCTCTTTGTCTTCTCAGGTAAGAGATTTAATTATAAGAGCTCTGGAAGATATTGAAGATATAGGCCTTGCAAATGAAGCTTCTCAAAGAGAAAAAAACTTTAATCGCAAAACTGCCTTATCATTTGAAACCGTGATGGGAAAGTTAAAGTAAACCTTTTATGGCATATACCATTCTTTTTGATGAAAGAGTCTTGAGCCATGATTTGTGCAAGCTAAATAAAGATATCCAACAGAGAATAATGGCGGCTATTAAGAATAGACTAACCATTGCGCCGGAACAATATGGAGAACCTCTTCGTAAAACATTAAAACCTTACTGGAAGCTCTGCATAGGTGACTATAGGGTGGTATTTAAAATACTAAAGAACGAGATCCTTATTCTGGCAATTATGCATCGAAAAATGGTATATCTTGCAGCATTGAGCCGTATCAGCCACTTGGGGTAATTGCTGGGTATTTTTGCTACGAACTCCGAACTAATTACTAATAACTAAAATGAGATTATCAGATATAATTAAAAAATCAAATCAGCCAGATGGTTCAGATATCAAACCTGAAAAAAAAGAAGAAACTTTAAAAACTCCTGATTTGAAGCCTCCCGCGCCTGCAACTCCGATTCAGAATAAAACCCCTATAACTAAAATAACTAATATGCCTTCAGAGTCTCCAGTTGAACAGAGAAAATCAGATACTGCAAGCACACTTAGCCAGGCTGAAGACATCTATGCAAAAGCTATTACCGATATTAAAAACATATTTACTTCAAGAGATGAATCTTCAAAGCCAGGTTTTGATTCTATCCCTCAAATAATCGAATTGATAAAGTCTCAAAATGAGAACTTGCTCATACTGACCAGTAAATCCACTCCTGATATCTACCTTTACGGGCATTCGGTCAATATCTGTATACTTTCAGTACTTCTGGGGAACGCTCTTCTGCTCCCTCTGGATTTGTTGAAAGCAATAGGTTATTCTTCATTTATGTTTGACCATTCTTTGCTTATGAAGTTGAATATTCCAGTGAAAAACAATAAACTTGCACAAACAGAAATAAACATAATAAACCAGCATTTACCAAATGATAGGAATATACTAAATAAGATACCATCGTTAATTCAGGAAATTAAGCTAATAATTATGGATTTGGTTAAAAAGAGTGCTGTTGATGTTAAATTTTCCTTAGATACCTTATCACAAACAGGCACTATGAACTCGGCCACCCAAATCATTGCGATAGCCTATATATTCGAAGCTCTTACGCACCCTGTCAATCATCAGGAACGTATAATCCCTCATGAAGCGATAAAAATGATCATTAATAGTTCGGCTGATGTTTTTGAAATGAATATAATCAAACTTTTCGTAGACAGAATATCGATATACCCTCCGGGCAGTTATGTCCGGCTAAATACAAATGAAATAGCAAAAGTGGTGGGGATAAATAAAGGTCTTCCAACAAGGCCTAGAGTCTACGTGTTGCTTGACCCTTCTCTTTCAAAATTATCAAAACTTACTATAATAGACTTGTCGATCTCACCTATGGTCTTTATAAAAGAAGCTATAGACGAAACCAGCCTCGAATTAACCGATAAAAGACTTGCCCTAGAATTAAAGGCCATGCGCTGGTGGGTAAAAGGCATTTAAATAAATTATCAAACCTGATAATGACCAAAGCCCAATGAATAAATGTGCTATAAAAATAGGGAATATCGGAATAATATTTTATTGCCCTTCGGCCGGCTGGGTTTCTTTCATAAAAAGGAACTATGCATATTTTTTATCAAGGAATGATTCCCGCTATAAAGTATTGCTGAAAAATGATAGAGTAGGAATAAACATCAAAGGCCTTGAAGTCACGGAAAGAAATAAATCTTATGAAATAAGGCGCAATGATTTTTATTCATTCAGCGAACCTGGTTTTAAACGAACATTCTTAAACGCTCAAAGGAACAAGTACTCTTTCGATTCATGGCTCAGGATTTTCATTACTTTGCTGGCTATTGAAAATAAGGGGTTCCTCCTGCACAGTTCAGGCGTCTATTTAAATTCCACAGGAAGCTTTGCCGCCACGTACCTTTTCCCTGGAGTATCAGGAAAAGGAAAATCCTCGCTGATTAATATCCTTGGCAAAAAAATAGCTTTAAGCGACGAACTTGTATACCTTTTTAAAAGATCCGGGTATTTTCAGGCGGCAAGTACTCCATTCTGGGGAGAACTTGAAAAAGGCCCGGGTAATATTTACTCTGCAAGATTAAAGGGATTGTATTTCATTAACCATGGGCCGGACACAGCTTTAAATAAACTAACCCTTGGTAAAGGTATTAAGAAATTATTAAAAACCGTAATGTTCTTTTCTAAAAAACCTTCTCACATAAAAAAACTCCTTCTTTTACTCGAAGGTACAGCTAGGGAAATCCCGATGTTCAACCTGTATTTTTCTCTAAAATCCACAAAAAAAGACATTATAAATAAAATATTGCTCGGAGAAAAGAAACATGGTAATTAAAATATCGCCCCATATAGCTTACAGGACAATAGAAAATAAAGCCTACATAATAAATACGCAAACATCCACACTTCATGAACTTGACGAGATAGGGACATTTTTATGGGAATTACTCTGCAAAGCAGGTTCTGCGGAAATACTTTCCCGAAAGCTTTTCGATACTTATGATATTGTATCATACGAGCAAGCACAAAAGGACGTTGCTGATTTTATCGATGAACTTTCTTCAAAGGGACTAATCCTATCAAACAAATGAAGCCCCAAGTTAATCTTTTTAACATAACATACGAAAAAAAGATACCTTTATCATGCATTTTTGAACTGACCCGGAAGTGCAACCTTAACTGTGTGCATTGCTACCTTGATAAAAGTGCCGGCAAAGAACAGCTAAGTACAGCACGTGTTAAAAACATCCTGAGACAATTAAAAAAGGCAGGAACACTTTACCTTGTTTTCACCGGCGGGGAACCTTTTCTTCGAGGGGACCTTCTGGAACTGTGCAGATATGCCAGGGGACTTAAATTCGATTTGAGGATATTCACGAACGGTGTGCTCCTGACAGATAAAATCGCCGACGATCTCTCCTCTTTAAACTTAAGCGGTGTCGAACTGAGCCTTTACGGGAAGAGAAAGGTACACGATAATATCACAAAGGTAAAAGGTTCTTTTGATAAAACCCTTAATGCAATAAATATCTTAAAGAAACACCGTATCCCCGTAACAATAAAATGCCCTTTGATAAAAATTAATTTCTCCGAATATAGCTGGTTAATAACTTTTGCCAAAAAGCATAAAATAAACCTTAAAATAGACCCAACTATAGCCCCCAAAAATAACGGCGATAAAAGCATATTAAAGTACAGGCTTAGCATATCGCAGTTAAGGCAATTATATAAAGATGCATATTTCAATAAACTTGAAAAAACTGGAAATACCAATCCCGCGACATGGAATCCCCCGTCTTCAGACGAGGGAGGAATGCGTTCGCATTCGTCCCTGGAGGGCGACAGATTTAAGTCCCGCCATAGCGGGACGGCTTCAGCCGGAGGGGTCGCCACTGGCCTTAATAAAAATTCTCTTCTTTGTTCGGCAGGGCATAATCTTTGTGCGATAGACCATGCTGGAAACGTTTATCCCTGCTTGCAGTTTTTAGTAAAAACCGGTAATTTGATGACAAAGAGTTTTGATAAAATATGGGGAATTGAAAACAAAAAATTAACAAAGATACGAAACACAAAAATAACAGTGAAAAAATGCATGTCTTGCATCCTTCAAACACACTGCCAAAGATGCCCTGGTTTAGCCCTTCTGGAAGATGGCGATCTCTACGGCCCATCCAAAATAGCCTGTAAAATCGCAAAAATTACAAAAGTGACTAAAAACACACTCTGATTTATATCCATTAAAACCTCCTAAAACAGAAAACATACTTCAACCTTTCGACTTAAAATTGCTGCTTATTTCTATTATATTTATGTAAGGTATTTAGAATATATATGTAAGGTTTTTGGAAATAGATTTTATATTGAAAACCATTGAAATTTAAGTTATAATTAGATTGCTAATTATACAAATCAGGAGCGATTAATGAAACAACAAAAAAAATTTAAAAAGCCTTACAAAAAACCTAACATTGTTTCGGAAAAAATCATTGAAACAGCTGCCCTGGCATGCGGAAAATGTATAGCAGGAAACCCGACATATTCTTCTAACTGCAGGAACAACATCAGGACATCTTAAAACTGCTATGAATATCTCTGTTTTTAAAACCACAGGCGGCTCGATGCGGCCTCTTATAAAAAGTTCAGAGTTTGTCTTTGTAAAAGAAATCAAAGATGATAAACTCATACCCGGAGATATGCTTCTTTATGAAATAGATAATAAAAAATATATTCATAGGATATTAAGTATTAATAAAATACAGGATTTAACTTTCCAGATGATAGATGATGCCGGTATAACAGACATACATGCGATTTCGTTGAAAAATGTTAAAGGAAAAGTAGTATCGCCTTTTAACGGTATTTTAGGATTTGTTTGCCATAAAATTATTATCAACATATTCTCTTTAAAACGTAGACTGAAATCTTTGATATAAAGCCAGGTTTTATGATTAAAAACCGTTTCTTACAGTTCAACTTAAACATTTTAAGTTATTGTTCCGGCAGAGGATTCCGGCTGCCGATATCTAGAATCATATCATTTGTCTTAGTATTCCTTTTTATCTTGCCTTCACTGCTTTTTGCAAGGACCAGGATAAAAACAATCGAATGGAACTTTGGGGGATATTACAATACCGCAAACTACCTGGGAGGTGGAACCAAATTCTCATTTCCCACCATAACGGTTTACATGCCGGAGAACGGGGTTGTGATAAGAAATGCATTCTTGGAGACAGAGTTCGAAGGCGTAGGCAATAATGATGTTACCAGCCTCACGGTAGAATTTGACCAGGGAGGTTCCGCTTCACATGACCGCTCCGCTGCAACTGCTTTGTCATTTTACCAGACCGGCGAGCATTTTAAGTCAGGTTATAAAGTAGATGTAACAAATGTGATATCCGCTGCAGCGTCTCAAACATATACTGCCGCCATAACCGTCGCAGGAACACGGTCACAGGCACACACAATGAAGCTTTTTATCACTTACGAATATGACGACAATTCTCCTACACAGATCAAGACCGTACGTTTTCCTCTTTATTCAGTGATGTCCAGTTCAACAGCCTCCCGCCAAACAGCAGCAACAGAGGGAGCACAATGGCAGACTTATCCTTTTACTTACAGGGCAGAGATAGAGGATTCTAACGTAACCGTTAGAACCCAGTGGTTTGAAGTCTTTGGCCTTAGGCGTTACGGCGGAAACAACATTAACGGATATATGCGCCTTAACATAAACGGCGGCGCAGCTTCTTCAACAATGGGTTTTTATAACCAGAGCGAAAGCAGTTTTGATATCTTTTACCTTGATGACGCATCAAATACCCTTCCAGCAGGATTTTCTGTAAATACCCAGCAGACCTTAAACGTCCAGATAGCTAACAGCCTCAATGATACAAATCCTCAACTCTTCGGCCTTGGAGGTGAATGCGTAGTTACTTATGAGTTTTCAAGAAACTCTTCTATTAAAACAAAAACAGTAAGTTATATTCTCGGACAGAATAACACGGCAGATGCCCAGCAGGCGCTGAGCAAAAATATATATTTAAACGAAGGCGGAGTAACGATTAAAAGAATTTATGCAAAAATATTCGGTTCCTTTAATGTCAATTCTTCTAACAACATGTCTCTCGATTCCAAAATTAACTCTGTCTCCATGCCTAACAGGACCTATGCTCTTTATGCGCAGACACCCAACACCAGCGGTTTCAGGCTCTTCCATGACATGACCCAAAGAAAAGGCTCTTGGGCAAACGGAAATGCTGTAGAGCTTACAATCGATGCCTTGACCGGGCTCGGAGGGTGCGGAGCAGAACTTATAGTTACCTATGACTATACAAACGAGGGTTCGTTTACTGAGTCTTACCAGACATTCGCAGGCCAATCAACCGGTTTTACATCGTCTTATGGTACAGGATTTAATCTTTATTTTCCAAATCCAGAAACGCCTCTCGGAGTAAAGACCTTGAGGAGCTGCTGGGACGAATTAAGATTTGACTATTCTGAAGACAATTCTACAGCTGACCAAAATCCATCAACAACAATACAGGTTAATACAGGCTCGCAATCAGTACAGCACCGCACGCAGACAGAAACCCACGGGGCAATTGTTTTATACGACGCAACTAGTGATGTTACTACAGGAGATGCAAATGCTACTGCACAGTATTCTGTATCACTTAACGGAGCTAGCTTCGCCGGTAAAAGCCATACGGTATACGAATACATTTCTCCGCCAAACAAACCATATAACCTAGTCCAGTATAAAACCGACCTTTCTGGTACACTAGCCCAAAAGAAATGGATTTCTGACACAAACCTCAAACTCATCTTTAAGTCATCTTCACCCTGCCTGACTGATTCACTTATAGCAGAACTTGAAATTCGTGACGCAAAGACAGAGTTTAGCAATACCTATACAAACAATTTAACTGCTGCAAGTTATTCCGGCATGCCAGTAATATCTACGTTTACTTTGATAGGGTTGACTGCAAACACTACTTACCACTGGCAAGTCCGGGTAAAAGGAAACGGTAATTATTCAAACTGGCAGTATTATCCTGAAGGCGCAGGCGATTTGTATTTTGATTTCGGTATAGACCAGCAGATCCCGCTTGCTTACGATTACCAGCTTGGTTATGATAAATGGCTCACAACGGCAACAGCTTCAGGGACAACTTATGACGTAGATTTTGAAGACCAGCTTTCCGGGCTTGCAACTGCCCAGTACACGATTTACTCCGGCCCGGAACAGACTGGCGAACAGCTTCTTGCCTGGACAACGGTTTTCTTTAACTTAGACCAAAATAGATATACTACAGACTGGCCCATAAACTTTTCAGCCTGCCGTTCAGGGTACAATTACATCAGGGTAAAAACATTTGATATAGCAGGAAACAGCCATGAATATTCAAACGATATATTTTACGTTAAAAAAGACACTACACCGCCACAGATTATCGCAACCGGTCAAAGCGGCGATAATACCTGGAGGGGAACAAACCCCGGTTCTATTTATAACATAGATTTCCTTGACACTCTGTCTAAAGTCCAGGACATACAGTATTGTGCTTATACTTATCCCAACAGACAGGGAACTCAGGTTCTTGAATGGACAAATATAGCTGTTTCGACAAATGTCGCTTCCTATACTCAGAATTTTTCCCTTGATTTCAACTTGCTTCGTTCCAGCTTTAACTACATTTCCGTAAGAGCCTGGGACGTAGCCGGTTCAACAAGAACACTGGTTGACGCGTTTTACGTTAAAAAGGATACTACTCCGCCTGCTATACCGACCCTGTTTGTGCCTGATGACAATCTTTCAATAAACTATTCAAGCGCATCGTTTGACTGGTCCGACGTTACAGATGCCATGAGCGGGTTTTCCTATTATGAAATACAGGCTGATAACGACGTGAATTTCGGTTCGCCAGAATATACAAAAACCTTAACCCAGTCTTATTCAACAGCCGCGTTTTCAAGCGACGGAAAATACTATTGGCGTGTCAGGAGTAAGGACAGCGTTGGAAATTACTCCACTTGGTCAAGTACAAGGAGCTTTCTCATAGACACGACCCCTCCGAGCATAATCGGAAGTTTTGCTTCAAAAAAACTTGATTTAAGCTGGATAAACGAAACACAATGGAATGACAATAAACTGCCGGATATAAGAATTAAAATACAGGACCCAGGCTCCGGGCTTAGGATGAGCCGCAGCCAGCTGTCTTTAGCTTCAAGTACACGGCTTTTAATGCATTTTAACGAAGGCACAGGACTCCCGTACGATGAATCAGAATACAACAATGATGCAATATCTTGCAATGCATCCTGGACAACAGACGCGGGGCCTCTTAACGGTTCAACGTATGCCCTGAGTTTTAACGGTTCAAGCCAGTATGTGAACTGCGGGCAACCGTCAAGCCTTGCCCTGGATTATTTCACGGTCGAAGCCTGGGTTAAGTTTAATTCAGTTTCAGGCAACAGGGTTATAGCATCTATAGATGACGGCACTAACAGGAGATGGGCGCTTTATCTTATGAACGGAAACACTTTAAGGTTTTTTGTATTCAGCAATAATGCCTTTGTGAGCCCTGATTACCCGTGGGTACCCCAGACCGGGACTTGGTATCACATAGTGGGTGTTAAAGGCACTTATATACGGACATACATAAATGGCCAGGAAGTCGGCACTCCTCAATCCCAAAGCGGAGTTACAGATAAAGATCCAACGAACCTCCGTATAGGTGTAGGGAACTATCCCGGCTATTTTGACGGAATTATAGACGAAGTCCGAATAACAAGCGGAACTTTAAATGCAGAGCAGATTGTCTCAAACTATGAAACAGGCGCAAGCCTGCGCTATTCAACCAACAACGGGAGCACCTGGAACTCCATGTCCTCTATTACTTCTGGAACAAACGGTACGACAGCTGTCCAGACTTCAACCGCAACTGCCGTGCCTTTAATTGAATCTTCGAATAAATCAAAGGTCAAGTTTGTTATAAAGGACATGGCTGGGAACAGCGTAGAATCAAGCGTTTATACAATAAAAATTGATACAACCTCTCCAGCCGTGCCAAACCTCGTTTCTCCGAATGACAATTCAATTTTTACAGTTTCAACAATAAACTTTGACTGGAGCGATTCATCAGACCTGACCTCCGGTTTAGAAAATTATACTTTTCAGGCTGCAACTTCTTCAAACTTTAACCCCATAACATATTCCTCAACAACGAGCAATTCATATATTTCTATATCTATGGCCAGCAAAAGGTATTTCTGGCGAATCGGGACAATAGATGCTGCAGGTAATTATTCGCAGTATTCTTCCACCCGCAGTTTCAGAATCGATATGTCTAACCCTGAAATTCATAACTACCAGACCGGAGATTCGCTCTGGAGAACAGCAAACAACGGTACGTACAATATAGATTTTAACGATGATTTGGAACTTAACTATTTTCAGGTAAAAGCTTCGACCGGAGGCCCTGACCTTGTATCCTGGACTAACGTGCTCAGTATAGGAGCGACATACTATAATTTAAACTGGCAGATTCCTGCTGCGGTCTGGAATGCGCTTCTTGAAGGAACCACAAACTACATTTCAGTAAAGGCTTATGATACCGCAGGAAACTATACAACTCTTCCAAACGCATTTTACGTAAAAAAAGATTTGACGGCACCCATAATTACGGATAACCAGACCGGCGATAACACCTGGCACCTGTCTAATACAGGCACTTATCAGATAAATTATACTGACAACCAGTCTAAACTCAGCAGTGTCCAGTATAAGATAACATCCGGAACAGGAGGGGTAATAGCCGACTGGTACACTTACGCTTCAAACATCAACCAAATCTCGTACAGTGCCGATTTTTCAATTCTAAACGCTCATTTTAACCTGCTTCCCACGTCTTTTTCATACATTTCAGTCAGGGTTTATGACAATGCCGGATTCAATTCATCGGCAAACAACGTTTTTTACATAAAAAAAGACACCATACAGGCATCGGTTGACGCAACAGGACAATCAGGAGATGACGAATGGCAAAAACAGTCTGGAAAAACTTATAACGTTGATTTTTATGACCCTTTATCCGGGATAAACCACATACAGTACAGGGTTTTTGCTTCCGCAGGCGGCGCAAATCCTTTAACTGACTGGACGTATATAGTAAACCCGGGATATAACCAGCCATCCTATGCAACAAACTGGCCTGTTGTATTTGCTTCATTAAACGAAGGGAAAAACTACATCGGGGTAAAAGTTGTTGACGTTGCGGGTTCAACAAAAACAGTAAACGATGTTTTCTACATAAACAAAGACGTTACAAGCCCGCAGATTACAAAAAACCAGTTAGGCGACAACACCTGGAGAAGTTCATCTAAAATAGACGGGTATGACGTTGATTTTAAAGACCTTAGCTATTCCCTTCTAAAACAGGCTGAGTATAAGGTAACAAGCGAACAAAACCAGCAGGGAAACACAATTATCGATTGGACTTATATTTTTTCCGGGCAATCTACAGCCCAGTATCTGACTGACTGGAATCTCCTTTTCTCTTCGCTTAAACAGGGTATAAACTATGTTTCTGTCCGCTGCCAGGACAATGCAGGCAATGCTTCATCTCTCGACGATGCTTTCTATGTAAAAAAAGACACTGCTTCTCCTGCCATAACAGATAACCAGGCAGGAGACGATACCTGGCGTAAAACTAACAATGCTTCTTACAACATAGACTATAATGATACCGGCGGAAGCAGCCTGAGCTATGCGCAGTACAAAATAACTTCCGGCACAGGAGGCGTAATAGTTGACTGGTACACCTATGTTTCAAATATAAATGCTGCAAGCTACACTGCCGATTTTCCGATTTCTTTATCACACTTTTCTTTATTGACAACATCTTACAGCTATGTTTCTGTCCGCATCTTTGATAACACAGCTTCCTCTGCTACTCTTGTGAATGCTTTCTTTATTAAAAAAGACACAACTGTCCCAACAATAATTACAAGCGGCCAGTCCGGTGACAACCAATGGCAGATTGTACCGGGAAAAACTTACAACATAGATTTTAATGACAACATTTCTCTTGATTACGCCCAATACACAATTTACACAGAAAAAAACAAAACAGGAACACTTGTCAAAGACTGGACAGGCATATTTACATCTACAAACACAAAATCCTATACCCAGAACTGGCCTGTTGACTTCAGCTATCTTATAGAACAATCAACAAATTACGTCTCTGTCCGTAGCTACGACACTGCCGGAAATTCAAATGAACAAAACGATGCCTTCTATATTTTAAAGGACACTACACCAGCAAAAATTACAGATAACCAAACCGGCGATGATAACTGGAAAAGCCTCTCAGGAACTGTTTACAATATAGACTTTCAGGACCTGGCCAGCGGGCTTCTAAAGGCACACTATACTGTCTGGACACAACCGAACCGCTCCGGCATAAAAAAGATTGACTGGACAACTGTTTTTGACACAAACACATACACAGGCAAGAACTATACCCAGGACTGGCAGGTTAATTACAGCGCACTGCAGGAAGGAGGCACAAATTACGTTTCTGTAAGGACCTACGATATTGCAGGAAACAGCCTCTCGCTTTTAAACGACGTTTGCTATATTAAGAAAGACGCAACTCCTCCCCAGATAGTTGACAGCCAAACCGGCGATGATACCCAGTACGCAGCTAACCCGGGTTCTATTTTTAACGTAGATTTCAAGGATAACATCAGACTGCAAAAAGCCGAATATACGATGTACTCTCAAACCGATATGGGGGGAACTTTAAGAAAAACCTGGACCCAGATATTTTTAAATCCAGGCACTACATTTTATAATCAAAACTGGGGTATAGATTTCGGCGCATGCCATCCGGGTTATAACTACGTTTCAGTCCGGGCTTATGACCTGGCAAACTCTTCAACGGTATTAAAAGACGTATTTTACGTGCGCAAGCAGGCTTCGCCGATAATTTATGATAACCAGGCAGGGAGCGATACCTGGAAAACCGCAAATACAGGAATGTATGACGTTGATTTTTCGTCATCCGGGTATGATAACCTTACCTACTTCCAGATCTGTGCCTTCAGCCAGTTAAACCGCCAGGGGATACGGTTGTCGACCTGGACAAAGATTGCAGACATCAACGCCCCTGCGTACACAAGTAACTGGTCAATACCGCAAAGCACCTGGAATGCTCTTGTACAGGGGAAAAACCACATTTCCATACAGGTCCTTGATACCTCCGGCAAGAACACTCTTATGGAAGACGTATTTTATGTCCTAAAGGACACAAATCCGCCTTCTATAACAAACAATGTTTCAGGCGGAGATAATACCTGGAGGAAAACCAACAACGGGGCCTACTCAATAAATTATGAAGACTACGTTTCAAGCCTTTCTTACGTTCAGTACAAAGTTGTTTCAGGAACAGGTGGTGTTATAATTGACTGGTACACTTATGCTTCAGGAATAAACAATTCCCACTACACCACCGCACTGGCTTTATCTTCTCAGCATTTCTCTCTCTTACGCACTTCCTACAGCTATGTTTCAGTAAAGGCTTTTGACTATGCAGGGTTGTCCGCTTCAATAAACAATGCGTTTTTCATCAAGAAAGATACCAGTGCGCCTGTTATTATTGACCAGCAGCAGGACCTTAACCCCTGGCAGAAAGCTGGCTCTGCGCTATACAACGTTGATATAAGAGACGATAACGGAAGCAACGTAGCTTCGTTTGAAGTGTTTGCATCCTCAGCCCAGTCCGGCACGGGCCAATTGTGCAACTGGACAGCGGTTTCATCCGGACTTAACACGCCTTTGTACGAGACAGACTGGCAGCTTCCAGCCGCTGTATGGAATGCTCTATTAAACGAAACCACAAATTACATTTCTGTCAGGGCTTATGACAATGCCGGCAATGTATCGAGCATAAAATACGACGCCTTTTATGTAAGAAAAGATACCTCCGGACCGCAAGTTGAGTTAAACTTTTCTGGGGACAATACGTGGAGAAAAGAATCCGGTACTACTTATGATGTTGATTTCGTCGATAATGGAGCAGGTCTTGGCTATTGCCAGTATAAAGTTACAAACTCGTCCTTTTCCGGAACTGTTCTAATTAACTGGACAAACATAGCAGAGAATATATATTCCCATGAATACAGGAATAACTGGCAGGTTAATTTTACTTCGCTCCATTGCGGTTATAACTACGTCAGCGTCCGGTCATCAGATACTTCAGGCAATATATCGCAAATTGACAACTTGTTTTACATAAAGAAAGATACAAACACGATAAGCATAGTAAACAACATCGCAGGAGGAGATAATGTTTGGCGCAATGCAGGAGGCACAACTTATAATGTTGATTTTTTTGATTACAACTCGCTTCTAAAAGATATCCAATACTGCCTATACTCTGAGCCCGCAAGGACAGGCACTCAGCTTAAAAACTGGGCTAATATCGCATTAAATGTTGGAGAAGAAAGCTATACCTCGGACTGGCCTATAGATTATTCCGCCTGCTTAAACGGTGCGACTAATTATATTTCAGTACGGGTTTATGATACCCTCCTTCACTGCACAACTTCAAATGATGTATTCCATGTTCGAAAAGACAATACTTCCCCTGAAATCTATGATTACCAGCTCGGCGATGACTCCTGGCGTTCTTCAAACGGAACTGTATATAATATAGAGTTTTATGATTTGGGAAACTCCAAGCTCAATAACCTGTCGTATAAAATATGTTCTTCAACAACAGGAGCAGGCATAATACTTGACTGGTACAATTTTGAAACCTCTGTTTCTTCCTCCGGCTATAACAGCGAAATACAGTTTAATGAAAGCCAGTTTAACCTTCTCCCTCAGGGTAAAGCATATGTTTCCGTAAAAGCAAGCGATAATGCTTCAAACGAAACAACTTTAAATAACGTGTTTTACGTTTTAAAAGATACTGCTATACCGATTATAACTAATTACCAGGGAGGCGATGACACTTACCGCAGCCAGCAGGGCACAACCTACAACGTTGATTTTGCTGATACCGGCGGTTCGAAATTGGACTATGCTCAATATAAAATCACGGATTCTCTTAGCAATGTCCTTGTCAATTGGTACTCGTTTTTAACCAATATAGACTCTGCAGCTTACACCCAGAACTGGACAATTGACGATAAATGGGAAAACCTTGTATCAGGAAAGAACTATGTAAGCATCAGGGTTTACGATAAATCAGGGAATTCAGCAGAGCTCGCCAATGCGTTTTATATAATGAAAGACACAACTATGCCTGTAATAACAGACAGCCAGTCAGGCGACACAGAATGGAGAAGCTCTCAAGGTACTACCTATAACGTTGATTTCCTTGACAACGCATCTCTTCTCAAAGACTGCTCCTATACTGTCTATACTTCGCAGAACAGGGGTGGGTCAATGGTCCTTGCCTGGACACCTGTTTTTTCATCGCTTTATGAAAACCAGTTTACGGACAATTGGCAGGTAGACTTCAATTCCCTGCGGGAAGGGACTAACTACATATCGGTAAAAGTTAATGACTTTGCAGGAAATGAAATAACCCAGGAAGATGTTTTCTATGTAAGAAAGGATACCACTTCGCCTGTTGTTTATGACTACCATAACGAGTTACTTGACCCGTGGGTAAGCCATACCGGTATAACATACAACGTGGATTTTGCCGATACGGGCGGCTCAAACCTTTCCCTGTTCCAGTACACGATTTACAGTTCAACAGGAATGGACAGCAGCCAGATACGCGACTGGACCACCGTTGTTTCAAATATCAACTCGGCGGCCTATGCCACTGACTGGTGGATAGACAACACCCTGCCTCAGGGCACTTCAAACTATGTTTCCGTAAGGGCTTATGACAATGCAGGCAATTTGTCGCAAAAAGAAGATGTATTCTACATTAAAAAGGACACAACTCCTCCTTCAATAATTAACAACCAGTCAGGAGATACTACCTGGCGTACCGCAAATAATGCAAGTTATAACGTAGATTTCAACTATGTGGAATTTGCGCCTCTAAACCAGTTAAAAACTCTTGTCTATTCACAACCTAACCAGGCCGGAAGCATGCTGGACAACTGGCGGATTATCTTAACATCAAATGTTTATACCTATACTCAGGATTGGAAACTTGCTGATACAACGTTTGGTCTTATGCAGAACGGTACTTCGTACGTAACAATTCAGATGTCCGACCTTGCCGGAAACACTTCTACGTACAGCGATGCTTTCTTTGTCAGAAAAGACCTCACAGCCCCTGTTTTTAGCACGTTCCATACGCAAAAAGCAGACCTTTCCTGGATAGGCGAAACCTCCTGGAATAACAAAACAAATCCGAAGGCCAGGATAAACCTCTCAGATTCACAAAGCGGTTTAAGAGTGGGGAAATCAGAGCTTGCAGCTTCTACCAATACCGTAATACTGCTTCATCTTAACGGCAATCTCTCAGACTCCTCGGTTTACAGCCATGTTCTGTCAACTGCTTCAAGCACAAACTTTGCCTGGACAAATATGGCCACGTGGAAATCAGCAGGCGGCAGCGAAAACATGGCAACCTTTGACGGAACAAACGACTGGATTGAAACAAATGACCACACAAGCTTAGACGGTATGCCAGCTCTTACAATTGAAGCCTGGGTAAGAGACACTGCAAATGACGCAAACCCAAGAGGCATTGTTTCAAAAAGGACAGCCGCCGATTCTGAAACCTGTTATTCTGTATTCCTTTTTACCGACAGGCATGTGAATTTTGATATAGTTGGAGCGGCAGACAGGAACCCGAGCATTTTTGCCTTACCTGCAAACCAGTGGCACCACGTTGCAGTTACCTTTGACGGCACTGCTCCAAGCTCGTCCCGTAAAAAGATATATTATGACGGCAAACTTGATTCCACTTTTTCCTATTCAGGGACATCCATACCCAACCAGCCGTCAAAACTGCGTATCGGTATCTTTAATGCAACCTACGGCACTTCCTGGCAGGGGCAGATTGATGAGGTGCGTGTTTTAAATAAGGCTTTAAGCGCAGAAGAAATAGCCTCAGATTACAACTCCTCGTGTATTAAATATTCAACTAACGGCGGCACATCCTGGACCATAGAAACGTCCACGACAGTTATAGCTACATCCGGAACAAGCGGTACAACGGCACTGCAGGTTTCTACGGCTACTTCCATACCTTTGCGGGAATCAGAAACACAGAACAAGTTGAGGTTTATAGTAAGCGATAACCTGGGAAACACCGTGCAGTCCGATGTGTTTACAGTAAAATCAGATACAACAGCTCCTAAAAATATAGCTTTAATTACGCCGGAAGACTACGGTTTTTCAAATACTACGCTTGTAAACCTTAATTGGAGCGATGCGGTTGAACAAACCTCCGGGCTTGAATACTATGAAGTTCAGGTTTCAACCTTAGCGAACTGCTCTGTCCTGGCGTTCAGTTCGACAACGTTAGTTTCACAAGTTTCAAAAGAACTTCAGCAAACTACATACTGGTGGAGAGTCCGGGCAAAGGATTTAGCAGGAAACTACGCTACGTTTACTTCAACGAGCAACTTTATGGTCAGCATAGATTCGCCTGTAATAACAAACCATGAGACAAATGGTGACAATACCTGGCAGACCTCTGCCGGCAGAGCCTACAACGTGGATTTTTCAGTGGCAGGAGCACCGCAGCTGGTCCTTATACAGTATACCGCACGTACCGGGCAAAACCTTACAGGCACTGAATTGATCCCCTGGAAAGATATTACAACAACTCCTACAAAAAACTACAACGCGGACTGGACAGTGCAGTTCAGTTCCCTGTCTGCTGGAACAAACTACATTTCTGTAAAATGTACAGACAGCGCAGACCGCACTGTTTCTCTAAACGACGCTTTCTTTATCAAGAAAGACTCGGCCGTGCCTATAGTAAATGACCTTCAAACAGGTGTTACGACCTGGATTAATTCAAACTCATATACGTACAACATTCAATACAACGACGGAGGCTCAAGCCTGCTCGGTTATGCCCAATACAGCATTATGTCCGGAACCTGGGGGGTTGTAGTCCCGTGGCATAGTTATGCGGCTGGTATTAATGCAAACTCCTACACAACCCCTCTTGCAATAGCAGACGCAGACTTTAATGTATTAAAAACAAGCTATGCCTATGTTTCAGTGCGCGGTTTTGATAATGCAGGTTTAAGCGCGTCAGTGACAAACGCATTTTTCGTTAAAAAAGATACGATAGCTCCGCAGGGTATTACCGACCTTGCGTCAAGAGCAGGTACTGAAGGACAGGTAAGGCTCTCCTGGACCTTGACAGCAGATGACGGACTCTTAAACGATATTCTTGAAAACGGGCTTTACAATGTAAGATATACGCCTGACGCACTCGACACCTGGGACAATGCGGACTATTCCCTGTATATACCTACAACTTCCGCTAAGGGAAGAAGACAGTTTTATACCGTGACCGGCCTTGCTTCTGCAACTACCTATTACACCTGGCTGAAAATCAGGGACAAGGCAAATAACTGGAGTTCAATATCAAACTCCACAAAAACGCTTTCCGGAAAAGATGCAACACCACCTGCAAAAATAACAAACCTTGCAGCTGCCACAGGTGCTTATCAGGAGCAGATAGACCTTACCTGGACTTCAACCGGAGATAACAGTTATACCGGTGCTTCTACGGGCTATCTGATTAAATACGCAACTTTCAATTTCAGCCCCGCAAATTTCAACAAACCGAATATTTCCACTTACACGCAGACCTGGGTGCCACTTAACAGCGGGAGCAAGGAACAGCAAACCTTAACCAACTTCGATATTACAAAAACATACTGGTTTGCGATAAGGGTGTTTGACGAAGCAAACAACTACTCGGATGTCAGCTCAACTACAAGCGCGGCTCCGGGACAGCCGGGCTCGCGCGGCGGAATGATTGTCTACGGCAAAAGCGGGAATACTAACCCGTATTACAAGAAATATGTCAACGGTACCTGGGACGGTTCAGAAACACAGGTGCAGGGCACGTTTTTAGGCGCGATGAGATGGTCGCGGCTGAAGAGCTGCCCGTCTGCAAGAGACGAAAAAATGCTGGGAACAGTAAACTACAACTCCGCCAATGGCATTTATACTCTCTATATAATGAGATGGAACGGTTCGCAGTGGAGCCAGGAATGGAGCACTGCAACCGCGGTCACAAATTTCCAGGCCTTTGACATAGTTTACGAGGAATTATCGGGAAACTGTGTGGTTGTTTTTGCAAGACCAGGGACATCCAGCGAGCTCGGCTACAGGGTATGGAAAAGCACATATTGGGCACCTGTACAAACACAGGATGTATCACAAGCTTCCGAACTCCGATGGATAAAAGGTTCGTCAAAACCCGGTTCAGATGAAATATTTTTCCTGGTTAAAAACGCAAATTATAACATAATGACTGAAATATGGAAAGGCTCTTCATATTCAGGTTCCCCGTTTGATGAAAGGATACATACCATAGCATCAGAAAACATTGTAAACCAGGACTGCGACTCTGCCTGGGATTCAAGCGGGGGTAAATACATCAGCGTATGGACCGAAGAGGTAAATATCCTGAAATATGAGATATACTACTCTTCATCCGGCTGGAAGGGCCCTTTTAATGTTCCTAATCTAACAACCACGGGTGATTTTAACTGGGTGCGGTTATCTCCTGACAAAAACTCGGACAGAATAGGGCTTGCGACTCTTTGTTCAAACCAAGACATTAACGTAGATATTTGGAACATAACCGGCTGGGTCGACAATGCGGAAGACGCAACCTGCGGCAGCCAGGCGACCCGCAGGTTTGACCTTACCTGGAATTCGAGCAGTAAACTCTATCTTTGTTACACTAACGGCGGAACAAGGCGCGATTTTGCTTATGCTACCTGGGACTCCGTAAACCACTGGGTACCTGCGGCCTTAAACAACTCGCCAAACCAGAGCGACTATATGTGGGACGACGACCTGGTAACAATAGAACTCCAGTCCGACCCTGATTCAAGCAAGATTATGCTTACAGGCCTTGGAATGGACGCTGATGTGAGAACCAGGTTATGGACGGGTACACTTTGGCAGACATCTTTGCCAGAACACGTTGACCCTGTCCCGGACTGGCCGGATAACAGCACAACACTATCCTGGAAACCTTTTTCCTTCGCTTATGATAAGTCTGACGTTATTCCTCCGACTATCGTTGACAACCAGGCAGGAGATGATACATACAGGAATAACAGCGATACTGCCTATAACGTTGATTTCCAGGATACCGGAGGGAGCCACTTAAATAAGGTGCAGGCTAAGGCAACTTCCGATGCCGCAGGAAACAACACCGTAGTTAGCTGGACGGACTGTGTCAGTGACATAAACCAGGATAACTACACAACCAACTGGTCTCTTTCGTCATCAATTTTCAGCGGACTAAATCAAGGTAAAAACTATGTCTGGGTTAAAGCCTTCGATAAAACCAGCAACAACACTCAGTCAACGAGCTATGTATTCTACGTAAACAAGGATACAACGAATCCTGTAATTGGCGACAACCAGACTGGCGACGATAACTGGTACAAGGCAAACCCGGGGAATATTTACAAAATTAATTTCCAGGACGACCTCTCAAAACTCAACAATGCCCAGTACATTGTTTATACGTCAACTGGCATGAAAGGGGATAAGATACTCGACTGGCAGAATATTTTTACAAACCTCAACAGCCAGACGTATTTTGCCGACTGGGGCGTAAATTTCTCGTCACTTACTACCGGTAAAAACCACATCTCTGTACGCACCTATGATATGGCGGGTAACTCCAGCTACAAAGAAGACGTTTTTTACGTTAAAGGGGATTCTATAACCCCTCAAGTCACCAACTCTGAATCAGGCGGGGACAGCCAGTGGCAGACCTCTCAGGGAAGGAATTATAACGTAGATTTTAAAGACAACGATTCCCTTCTCAAAGACGCCTTATATTGTGTCTCGTCGTCAACAACTCCGACCGGCAACATTAAAGCCTGGACTTATATTACAATAAGTACAAATGTCGTAAATTATACGAGCAACTGGCAGGTGAGCTTTTCAGATTTAAAGGAGAGCGTTACTAACTATGTTTCGGTCAAGGTTTATGACAACGTACGAAATACAACTACAGTTTCAAACGTGTTTTACGTATTAAAAGACACAACCACACCCGTTATAACAGACAACCAGGCCGGAGACGAAACGTGGAGGACACAATCCGGAACATCTTACAACATTGATTTTGCGGATTCAAAAAGCAGGCTTTCAAGCGCCTGGTACAAGGTATATTCCGGGACAAGCTCTTTGAGTTCCGTTGTAATTGACTGGACGCCTATATTTGCCGGCATAAATAAATCCAGCTACACGACAAACTGGAGCGTTGACTTCAACCTCTTAAAATCAAGCTATAACTATGTTTGGGTAAAAGCTCAGGACATGGCAGGAAATACAAGGACGTCTGATACTTATCTTTTCTATGTCAAAAAATCAACCCAAACCCCGCACATAATAAACGACCAGTCAGGAGATAATTCCTGGAGAAAATCAAATAACGGTTTTTACAATGTAAGTTTTACCTATGGCGGAAGTTCAAACCTCGACTATTTTGCCACTAAAGTAACAACAGGCGCTTATGGGACAGGAACCATCCTTGACAACTGGCGTACCATTACGTCTAACATCAACAGCCCCTCATATTCCGCACCGTGGCAATTAAACAGCCAAGCCTGGGATTTGCTAAGGCCGGGTACAAACTATATATCCGTAAGTGTTTACGACCTGGCGGGCACATCAGCTACTTTAAAACATGCTTTCTATATTTTAAAAGACACTACGACCCCTGTTATAACAAACAAGGTCAGCGGAGACAACACTTACCGGACATCTGCAGGCACAACTTATGACGTAGACTTCCAGGACTCGCTATCTCTTTTAAACTACGGCCAGTACAGGATAAAATCTTCAACCGGAGCTGTCCTGGCTAACTGGACAAATGTATTCGGGCCTTTGAATACTCCCTCATATACACAGGATTTTCAGGTAGATTTTAACAAACTTGTTGAAGGCATGAACTATGTTGATGTACGGTGCTGGGACAGGGCAGGCTCAACAACTACCGTTACAAATGCATTTTATATTTTCAAGGATACAACTTCTCCTCAGATAATAGACAACCAGACAGGCGACAATATATGGAGGACAACAGACCCAGGCGCGATTTACAACGTAGATTTCAAGGATCAGGCTTCGCTCCTAAAACAGGCACAATACTGCGTGTATTCTTCAACCGGAATGGCCGGGACCCAGCGTAGCGCCTGGACAAATATTTTCAATAACCTGAATTTATCCGAATACACGGCTGATTTCAGTGTAAACTTCAACCTCCTTGCATCAAGCTATAACTATGTATCGGTAAGATGTTTTGATTATTCCGGGCATTCTTCAACGTCTACAGATGTCTTTTACATTAAAAAAGACACTATTACTCCCACACTTAATTCAAGCGCCGTTCTTCCCGACGATAACTGGAGAAAAACTGCCGGCACGGTTTACAATGTTGACTTTACAGACAATGACTCCCTGCTCTATGACGCACAATATAAAATCTGCACAGGGACAAACCAGTCAGGCACGGTGCTGATTGACTGGACCCCGGTCTTTTCCGGGTTGAACCAGAAAAATTATACAACAGATTGGTCGTTAAATTTCAACAATTTAAAAGAGGGGACAAATTATGTTTCTCTAAAAGTGCGGGATAATGCTTTTAACGAAAAATCCCAGAATGACGTTTTTTACGTTAAAAAAGATACAACTACCCCGTCTGTTACGAATAGCCAGTCAGGCGACAATACCTGGAAGAACCAGTCCGGAACAAAATATAACGTAGATTTTATTGACAAATCCGGAGGAAGCGGTCTTGCGTCCATTCAGTACCGGGTGCTTACATCAACAGGCGGCACTAGAATAAACTGGACGGATATTGCAGGCGTTTTAGGCTATAGCTACGCTACTGACTGGGAAGTAAATTTCAACGGTCTTATTGAAGGCCAAAACCTGGTGCACGTACGGAGCACGGACCTGGCTGGGAACACAACTACTTACGGGCTTGTTTTTTACATTAAAAAAGATACGGTCCTTCCTGGTATAACCAACAACGAACTTGGCGGGGATAATACCTGGAGAAGAATATCCAGAGACTACAATTTGGATTTCCAGGACTTTACCAGCAAGTTAAATGACGCCCAGTATGAATTAACCTCATCAACAGGGGGAATACTTATACACTGGACAAACATATTTACGTCAACAAACGTAACAAACTATACGAAAAACTGGCAGGTTGATTGGGCAAAAGCCAGGGAAGGCATAAATTACGTCTCAATAAAAGTAAATGACAATACGAACAATTCATATACGGAATCAAATGTTTTTTATATCAAGAAAGATACCACTGCGCCTACAATAGATTCATCGGCTCAAACCGGAGACAACACCTACAGGGGTTCAAACTCCGGCTATTACAACGTAGACTTTGCCGACACCGGCGGCTCATATCTTGATAAATTTCAGATTAAAGTGACAACGGGCCAGGACTTCTCAGGGCTGATAGTTGCAGATTGGACTGACACGGTAACGAACATAGCTGCGACCAGTTATACTGCCAACTGGCAGCTACCCGGTCTGGTATTTAACCTGCTCAAGCCTGGAACCAACTATGTTTCCATAAGGGCTTATGATGTTGCAGGTTCAACATCGGTAAAAAAAGATGCTTTTTACATATTAAAGGACACCTCTGCGCCGACAATAACATCAACAGTCTCAGGAGACAATACCTGGAGAAAACTGGGAATTAAATACGACGTTAATTTCTATGACACTAACCTTTCGACCGGCTTTTACAAAGTAACCTCATCTACAGGAGGCACTATAATAGACTGGAAAGTCATTTTTTCATCCGGTGCCATAACCTCCTATACTTCAGACTGGACCGTTGATTTTGCAAAACTCCGTGAGAACACCACGAACTATGTTTCTGTCAAAGCGTACGATTCAGTAGCCAACGTTGCCCAGACAAATAACCTATTCTACGTAAGAAAAGATACAACCGCTCCTTTGTATGTAAACTCAGAGTCCGGCGGAGACTCAACCTGGCGCAACTCAAAAAGCTCAAGGACGTATAATGTCGATTTCTACGATTATTCTTCCAGGCTTAAAGGATCAAAATACAAAGCGCTCTGCTCAGGGGCCACCCTGGTCGCTCTTACCTCTCTAGCGTCAGTCAGCGGCACTTCCTTCACTTCAAACTGGGACGTTGATTTCTCAAGCCTGAAAGACGGCGCTACCAACTACATAACTGTCGAGGTCTACGACATAGCCGGCAATACAACAACAATAAATAATGCCTTCTGCGTAAAGAAAGATACGACTCCGCCCACCTATACTAACGGCGAGTCAGGAAAAGACACCGTCTGGAGGAAGACAGGCCGTTACTACAATGTAGATTTTGCTGATTCGGCATCAAAACTTAAAAGCGCCAAGTATAAAGCTGTTGCTGACGGCGCGACTGTAATACCTTTTTCGACAATATCCGGTATAGCGAACGGCTCATTTACTACAGATTGGACGCTTAATTTCAATTCGTTAAAGGACAGCGCCACAAACTATATATCCGTTGAAATCTATGACCTGGCAGGTAACACACAGACAATAACAAACGCTTTTTACGTTAAAAAAGATACAACTGTACCTCAGGCAACCAACCACGAAACAGGAAAGGACACTATGTGGAGCAAAGCTTCGCGCAGCTATTTCGTAGATTTCTCAGATTACGGAAGCAAACTAAGCACTCCCGCCTGGAGCGCCAGCGTAAACAGCTCTCTGGTTTCATCCGGATTGATAGCTAATATTAACGGTAAAACAACTTACTATTCCGGCTGGAGCCCTGATTTTAATTCCTTAAGGGATGAAGCCACAAATTATATTACAGTAAACGCTTTTGATACGGCAGCAAACACCTACACAATAACCAACGCTTTCAAGGTATTAAAAGATACTTCCACCCCAAGGCTCTCGGGATATCAAACCATAGGAGACAATACCTGGAAAAACTCTTCACAAAGCTATAATATAATTTATCAGGATTCAGGCAGCAAGCTTCATTCTGCTCAGTACTGTGCATACAGTGCGGCAAACCAGCTCGGGACACAGATAATGCCCTGGACTAATATCTTTACTGCGACTAACACCGCAACCTACAATAAAAACTTCCAGGTGGCTTTCTCTTCTCTCAGGCATGGGGCTACAAACTACATTTCTGTTCGAGCTTGGGATAACCTTTATTCGACAAACACCGTTATTGACGCTTTTTACATAAGAAAAGATACAACCGCACCCACAATAGATGTAAATACGTCTTATTACGGCCCGTATGCAGGAGACCCCGGAAGTATTATTGACATAGATTTTGCGGACAGCGGGAACTCCAAGCTAAACAACGCACAGTATTCAATTTATTCTTCATCTAATATCTCAGGACCGCAATTAAAAGGATGGACCAACATATTTGTTTCAACAAATGTAGCAGCTTATACGCAAAACTGGCCTATAGATTTCGGGGCAATGCTTCAAACCCCGGCAACGAACTGGGTAAGCATAAGGGTTTATGATAATGCAGGGAACTTGAAGATATCTACTGACACTTTTAAGGTATTTAAAACTACAGAAACCCCCGTAATTACCGATCTGCAGGAAGGAGATACAACCTGGAGGAAGTTAACCGGGACATCTTATAATGTAGATTTTTCGTCAAACTGCCCAACCGACGGTCTGAGTTATTTTATGACAAAGATATGCTCACAGCCGAACGAGCAGGGGCTTATTCATCAGGACTGGAAGAACCAGGTAACAGGCATAAATGCACCGTCATACACCGACCCCTGGCAGATAGATTTTTCAACCGCAGTAGAAGGCATGAACTACGTTTCAGTATGGGTCTACGATGCCGGAGGACATAATACTAAGGTTGACGATGTTTTCTTCGTAAAAAAAGACACGACCGCGCCACAGATAACAAACGGCATTTCAGGAGGAGACAATACCTGGAGAAAAACCAACATAGGCAGTTATAATGTGGACTTTAAAGATTCCATATCCGGTTCAGGAATAGATTACATTCAGTATAAGGTCACATCTACGGTTTCAGGCACGGTTGTTGACTGGTATACATTCCAATCAGACCCGGGTTACACCTATACAACTAACTGGCAGATACAGGATTCTCATTTCAACCTGCTTTCAGGAGGGACGAACTACGTGTCTGTACGGGTTTTTGACAAGGCCGGTTCTTCTCTGACTATAAACAGCGCGTTCTACATAAGAAAAGACACTGCCTGCCCGGTAATAACGAATAATGTTTCCGGCCAGGATATATGGCGAACGCTTGCCTCAACTAACACGGCTTATGACGTGAACTTTCAGGATTCCGGCGGCTCCAAGCTTGATTACGCGCAGTACAGTGTCTATTCCCAAACCGGAATGATAGGAACTGCGATAAAAACCTGGACTAACCTATTTACCGGATTAAATAGCGCGTCTTATACTACAGACTGGAAAATTGACTGGTATTCCTTAAACCCCGGCACGGCAAACTATGTCTCGGTCCGAGTTTACGATATCGCGGGTTCATCTGCAATAATTAGCGATGCATTCCATGTCTGGAAAGACTCTGCAAACCCGCATATAGTTGACTATCAAACAGGCGACGGTACCTGGTATGTATCAGACCCGGGCAATGTGTTTAATATTGATTTTGTAGATTCTGGCGGCTCGCTTCTTTATAATTCTGAATATACCGTATATTCAGGGCAGGGGATGTCCGGAAGCCTTATAAAACCCTGGACCGAGATATTTTCAGATTTAGGCGGAAATTCCTTCACAACCAACTGGGACATCGATTATTATGCTGCGCGGGAGGGCACAAACTACGTTTCAGTAAGAGCTTACGATTATGCAGGCTCCTCTGCTTCAATAACCGACGCTTTTTATGTCAGGAAAGACACCTCTGCGCCTTCTATTTCAAACCATGAATCCGGCGACAACTCCTGGCGCTCAACAGCCAGGGCCTACAACCTGGATTTCTCCGATTACGGAAGCGGCTTAAATTACTGCCAATACCAAGTCTGGAGCGCTCAAAACCAGAGCGGTACCTTATTAAAAAACTGGACTAATATTGCATCGTCAATAAATAACGGCTCATACACCTCCGACTGGCAGGTTGATTTTACGGCCTTAAGGCAGGGAACAAACTACGTTTCTGTAAAAGCAGTTGATAACCTTTCAAAGGATGGTACTTACAAAGACGTATTTTACATCAAGAAAGACACTTCAGCTCCTACGGTCATCAACAACCAGACAAGCAATACCGCCTGGATCTCGGCGGATCCCGGTTCCGTATTTAACGTAGATTTCCAAGACACTCTTTCCATGTTTGCTACGGCTTATTACAGCGTTTATACTTCAACATACACAACCGGTACTCCGGTGATAAATTGGACGCTTATCACTTCCACAAACACAACACTTTATACGCCGAACTGGGGTTTATCGTTCGCAGAGTTGAAGTCAACCACTAACTACATTTTCGTTAAAGTGCGGGATAATGCAGGAAACGAAACTATACGAGCTTCAGTTTTCTATGTAAAAAAAGACACAGAAGTACCTGCCATTTATGACTATCAGTACGGCGATAATGCCTGGCGTTCTTCTTCAGGAACTGCTTATAACATCACCTACAAGGACGACAAGTCTCTGCTCGATTATATCCAATACAAGATAGTTTCCGGTGCAGGCGCTACGATAGCAGACTGGAATACTTATGCGTCCGGCATTAACTCAATAAACTATACAAATACTCTTAAAATTACAGCAGCTCATTTTAATGTGATGCCTTCTTCGTACAATTACATCTCGCTGAAAGCCTTTGACAAGCTCGGCAACTCCCGCACCCTTGACAATGCTTTCTTTATAAAGAAAGACACCACTTCTCCTACTGTAATTTATACGCCTGATGCCTATACTCTGTGGTACTCCTCAAACCCGGGAACGATATTTAACGTTGACTTTAAAGACACTCTCTCCGGTTGCACGAGTGCGTACTACTGCGTTTATTCACAGGCAAATATGTCAGGGTCACAGCTTAAGAACTGGACTTCTATCTTTGAAGGACAAAACACCAATCTGTATTCAAACAACTGGGGAGTTGATTTCTCGGCACTTATCCAGGGCTATAACTACGTTTCAGTAAAGGTTTTTGACAGCGTAGGCTTGCAGACTCTGCAAAAAGACGTATTTACCGTAAAGAAGGATATAACCCTGCCGACAATTACTGACAACCAGTCCGGTGACGATAACTGGTATTCTTCAAATCCCGGAAAGGTATTTAATGTAGATTTCAATGATTCAGGCGGTTCTAACATAAAGAGCCTATATTATTCCGTGTATCTTGGCACCTGGACCGGATCGTCCCAGGTGCTCGGCTGGACACCTTTTGAAACAAATATCAGTTCCGCATCATATACGAGCAACTGGGGGGTTAATTTTTCAGCTTTAGAGAATAACGTTAACAACTACGTCTGGGTTAAAGCCGTAGATAATGCCGGCAACAACATTACATCAAATTCCTATTTGTTTTATGTAAAGAAGACTGTATCTCAGCCTCAGATAACGAGCCACCAGACAGGCGACAACCAGTGGAGAAGGCAGAACAACGGGACTTACGATGTTGATTTCTCATCACACGGCCCGTCTGCACTGCTTAAATTTGAAACTATCGCTTATACCCAGCAGAACTTTTCCGGCACTATGAAAGATAACTGGAGAGTTATCGCGGACAACCTGCATATCTCGACTTATACTGCTAATTGGAAACTAAGCGATACAACTTTCAACCTGCTGCCTCCTGGCACAAGTTACATTTCAGTAAAGGTTTATGATGAGGGTTACAATATAAAAATAGCCACTGACGTATTCTACGTAAGAAAGGACACTAACCCCGCAACTATTACAAACAACGAGTCTGGAGGCAGGTACACATGGGTAAAATCAAGCGGCACGCTTTATAACTTAGATTATCATGAAAACGGCTATTCCAAGCTTAACTATGCGCAGTATAAACTGACAAATTCAACCGGCGGAATAGTCTCAAACTGGTACACCTATGCTACAGGAATTAATGCTACAGACTATACAGCTGATTTTAAACTTACCGAGTCCCAGTTTAATTCTCTGCGCAGCTCATATTCCTATGTATCTGTGAGGGTTATTGATTATGCCCTTAACATCGCTACTGTGACAAATGCCTTCTTCATAAAAAAGGATACTACGCCGGTTGTAATTACAAACAACGAAACCGGAGGAGATAATACCTGGAGAAATTCCTCAAAAGCTTACAACGTTGACTTTCTGGACACTTACTCCTATGTAAAACGCCTCGATTACGCCGTATATAATTCTACGTTTATTAACCCGGCTGCACTTGTCCTGCCCTGGACAACCGCTGTTTCTACAAACACCAGGAACTATACCCAGAACTGGCAGGTATTGTTCTCATCTTTGACCCAGATTACAACAAACTATGTTTTCATCAAGGCCTATGACTGGGCAGCCAACACAACTACTGTCACAAATTATTCTTTTTATATCCTTAAAGATACTACACCTCCAACATACACAGATTCTCAGATAGGCGATGATGTATGGCGAAATGCAAATGACGGGTATTATAATGTGGATTTCTTTGACCTGGGCGGAAGCAAATTATCTAACATTCAGACGCTTATTTACAGCGAATCAAATAAAAACGGGTACCAGGTGGAAAACTGGATGAACCAGGCGCTGTCAATTAATACTACGTTTTATACAACGAACTGGCAAATAAGCGCACAAACATTCTCTAAGCTTCTACAGGGCAAAAACTATGTGACGCTACGGGCTTATGACAATGCAGGCTCTGGAACCGGCGAGATTCTTGACGCATTCTACATCTACAAGGATACCGCCTCTCCTCTTATTACAAACTCTCAGGCCGGAGGGGATAACACCTGGAGAAATTCATCTGTAGCCTATAATGTTGATTTTGAGGACCAGGGCTCAAAACTTAAAGGCGTACGCTACTCGGTTTACTCAGCACCGGACATGGGAGGGAGCAATATACTGGGCTGGACAACTATACCTCTTACACAGGGCACAACGGCTTATACGACAAACTGGCAGCTTGATTTTACGTCTCTTTGGCCTGGATACAACTACATAAACATTGAAAGCTACGATATGATAGCCCAGACAACCTCATTAAAAGATGCTTTCTTTGTAAAAAAAGACACCTCCGCTCCTTATTTCGTAAACAATATAGCTTCAGGCGACACGCAGTGGCGCAGGATGAACAATGCAACATACAACATAAACCTGTATGACATTGGCCGCTCTTCCGTATCTTATCTTCAAACACGGGTTTCAACAAGCCCTGCCGGCACCCCGTACGTCTATGACTGGCAGACTGACGTGTCAAGCATAAATAAAGTCGCATCTACCACTCCGTGGCAGATTACGAATTCGCACTTTAACCAGTTAAAGTGGGGTACAACAAACTATGTATCCTTAAGGATGGCAGACCTTGCAGGCAATACCTCAACTTATGCAAAAGCATTTTTTGTACTTAAAGACACGACACCTCCTACAGTAACGAATAACCAAACCGGAGATACAAACTGGAGGAGGATAAACACAGGCTACAGCTATAATATAAACTATAATGACACAGGAGCAAGCAAACTTAATAATACCCAATATAAAGTTGTATCCGGAACAGGAGGAATAATAGTTGACTGGTACTCCTATGTTACAGGCATAAACGCAAACTCCTACTCGACCGGGTTTAACCTGACACAAAACCATTTTAACTTGCTTAAGACATCTTACTCCTATGTCTCCGTAAGGTGTTTTGATAATGCCGGTTCATCAAAAGCTGTCACAAACGCATTCTATGTAAAAAAAGATACAATTACGCCCAGTATTACTAATAATATTTCAGGAGGCGATTCAACCTGGCGAACAGCCAATAACGGAACTTACAATATTGACTTCGGAGATACACTTTCTATGTTAAATTACGCACAGTACAGGATAAAAGAAACCCAGACCGAAAGCAATATACTCGTAGACTGGCATACATTTATCTCAGGCATAAATTCAGTGCAATACACCACAAACTGGCAGGTCACAGATGCTCACTTTAACTCGCTGCCCGCTAACTCCACAAGCTATGTTGACGTCCGCTGCTTTGACTATGCGGGCTCATCACAGGCAGTAATCAATGCGTTTTATATAAGAAAGGATGTCGTAGCGCCGAGCGCAATTTTGAACTTGGGGTCCAGAGCAGGAACTGAAGGGATAGCCAGGTTATCCTGGACAGCGCCCGGAGATGATAATTCAACCGGTTACCTCACAAATTCAATGTACCGAATACGCTACACTTCAAATATAAACCAGAGTTTTGATACAGCCACATACACAAAAGATATCTCAACATCAACCCCTGCCGGAAACCAGGAGAAATATAATATAACCGGTTTATCAGCCGGGACAACATATTATTTCTGGATAAAGACAAGGGATAAGGCAGGGTTGTGGAGCAATGTCTCAAACAGTACTTACACCTTAACCGGTCCCGACATAATCAAGCCTTCTACTATTACTAACCTTGCTGCTGCCACAGGCTCGTACGAAAGCCAGATAATCCTTACCTGGACAGCAACAGGAGACAACGGCAATACAGGCACAGCCTCGGGCTATCTGGTGAAATATGCTACTTTTTCATTCAGCCCGGCAAATTTCAATAAGCCGAATATTTCCACATATACACAGACCTGGACACCTAAGTCAAGCGGATACCCGGAAAGCAACATACTAGCCGGCTTCGACACCTCAAAACAATACTGGTTCTCCATAAAAGCTTACGACAAAGGCAATAACTATTCAGACGCCAGCTCAACAAAAACCGCAGCACCCGGCCAGGCTGGAGAAAGAGATGCCATGCTTACCTACGGTGAAGGCACCCTTACATATCATAAGACAAAGCTTTGGACCTCCGGTAACTGGACAACAGGGAACAATGGAGCAGCATCCGGATCTACAATAAGGTGGGTAAGGCTTGAGACTAATAACGGCGCCAGAAAAGAAAAAATGGCAGGGATACTCTCTTCGGGCAACAACCTATATATACAAAGATATGACAACACAACAACATCCTGGTCAAGCCAATTTACTGCAGCTACAACGCTTTCTACATACCGCTGTTTTGATATAGCTTATGAACAGAACTCAGGAAGGGCGGTCGTGGTCTATTATAAGGGAGGTTCCCCTGGAACAGTTTCATACCGCGTTTGGTCGTCAACAGCAGCTGTTTGGGTAGGTTCTGAGACCTCTCTTACCCTTGGCGATTCAATCGGAATAGTCAGATGGGTAAAAATGAAAGCGCGGCCCGGGACAAACGAACTTATGCTTGTAGCTCTTGACGAAAATAATGCTTTATATGCTTATAGATGGAACGGTACTTCTTTTGGCAATTACAGCAAGCTTTCATCCGCTGCTCAAAACAACAGCGCTTACGAATGCTTTGACCTTGCCTGGGAAACATTAAGCGGCAGGTGCGTGGTTCTATGGGGAGAGGCAAACGTTTTGTATTATAATACCTGGAACGGTACACAGTGGGGCACATCCAATACAGACACAAACCTGAACCTCGCCAATCCCGCAGCTTGGGTAAGGATGGCTGCGGACCCGGGTTCAAATAACATAGGCTATACTGTTCTTGACTCCCGTACTAATGCAGGTTGGAATGCAGGTATATGGAACGGTTCAAGCTGGCTTGCCAGGCCCACAGCAGACAGCGATGTGGCTAACTATACAACGAGGCTTACAGACTGCAAATGGGAAAAGAGTTCTGGAAAATTCTTTGTAGTCTGCGCAGATTCAAACAACCTCATTGACTGGGTTTACTGGCAGAATAACCAATGGTACAACACTTCAGGCATTATATCAGACCTTAACAATGCTACCCAGAATTCCTACAGCTTCGGCACTACACTTATGTGGCTTGGGCTTATGTCCGACCCTAACGTGAACAAGCTTATCCTGGGAGCAGTTGAAACCGGCAACACCATCAGGACCCTGAACTGGACCGGTTCAGCCTGGGGACAGGGGACCATACAATCCGTCAGCGCGTCCGATTATAACTACGAATGTTTTAACCTGTCACCTGACAAATTTGACACGACACCACCTTCTATTACTGACAATCAGGCAGGTGACGACACTTACAGGAGCGCAAACAACGGTTATTATGATGTGAACATCCAGGATACCGGCAATTCAAATATAGCTTATTTTCAGACGAAGGTTAAATATAACGCCACAGGTTCAACCCTGGAAGACTGGACAACCGTTGTTTCGGGCATTAACTCAAACGCTTACACAACTGACTGGCAATTGCTCAACAACACATTTAATAAAATGAAAGACGGCAAAAACGACGTTTACGTCCGCGTTTATGACGGAGTAGGCAATGTTGACAACACAAACGGTACTCTCTGTTTCTACGTAATGAAAGATACCACACCTCCGGCTATGACAAACGGCGAAGCAGGCGGAGATTATACCTGGAGGAATTCCTCAGGCTCGCTTTACAACGTAGACTTTAATGACAGCTTATCCAAAGTCGATAAAATGGAATATTCGGTTTACCGTTCAAGCGCTATGCACGGCAGCCCTGTCGTTGACTGGGAAGTTGCATTCACAGGCGCAAACCAGCAGAATTACACCGCTAACTGGAGTTTGAGCAATAACGCATTTTATTCTTTGAACCAGGGCACGTTTAACTACGTCTCTGTCATGGTTTACGACATGTCCGGAAGTAACACTGTCTATAAAGACGTATTTACAGTAAGGAAAGACACGGTCCCGCCTGCTGCTGTAACCGACCTCGAAGCCTTCAAGGGAGACAGCTACGGTAAGATAAAGCTCACCTGGACATCGCCCGGGGACAACGGTATTACAGGAGACAATACGAGCGGCTCTTACCGGGTCAGGTACACTACCTTTACAGCTATAGACAGCGAAACAAAATGGAACAATGCCTCTATAATAACCCAGGCCTGGGTGCCGCAGGCAAGGACAGTCAAGGAAGTACACGTAATTACAGGGCTTAGCCCGAACGTTACCTATTGGTATGCTATAAAAACACTTGATAAACTTAATGACAGGGGAAATATAAATGTGTCCGGTTTCAGCAATTCGGTTTCTACAAGGCCGCAGTCCGGGAATGTAACTATAAACGAAGTTTATACGTCCGGTTCAGCAGGTCAGGACTGGATAGAAATTGCCAACTTTACAAACAGCAGCGCAAACCTTAACGGCTGGCATATTTATTACGATAATAATCCGACACCTATCTGGACAGGTTCATCTTCGCTTCAAAGCAACGGTTTTTCCAAGCTGACTATTGCATCAGACCTTGATTCGTCTTCGCCGCATGACCTGTACCTTAAAGACAGTATCAATTCAATTGTATCAACGATAAAGTATCCGGCATCTATCGGCACTAACAAAAGTTACTCGCGTATTGATAAGGGCTCTGATTTCTTTGAAATAGATGTCACACCTACTGGCGGCTATGCTAATTCCATAACAACTGATTCTATTAAAATAAATGAAGTAAATTATTTAACCGGCCAGCTCATTGAAATATATAACAACGGCATAGCAACTTTTACTTTAACAGGATACACTTTAAGAAACAACAACGGAATGCTTTTCAACCTAAATAAGAAATCTTACCCGGGCTCCTTTACAGGTGTTGACACTACTTCTTTTGATTCTTCCGGAAAAACCTATCTTGAATGTTTTGGAACAGGCGGGCTGAACAGTTCCTCGGATTTCTTAGTGCTTGAAAACCATTTCGGCCAGGAAGTGGACAGGGTAAGCTGGCACAACCCGGCAGTGGCATCAAGGTATATGAACTTAAATGCCGCCTATTCCGCCTACGTTACGCCTGCTCCTTACGTTACCTCTGGAAGTATAGGACGGATAGACGAAAAAACTGATACAGACGTAAATTCTAATGATTTTGCCGCACTTTCCGAATCCAATTACGGCACGTTCAACATAAAAACCCTGACAAACCCGAATGAGCTTAATTACCCGATAAGCGATTCCTACATGCCGAAAAATGCAAAAATTGAGGTCAAACTTGCCCTGGATTCAACCTCCGGCAATAGTAACAATGATACCTTATGGTTTATAAGGACCGGAGGTTCACAGGACACAAAATCGCCTCATATTTACAGGCTGACAGATATAGGAGTTGACCTTTCAAAAACCATCCTGCAAACATCAACCCATACCTGGATAAGCGACCCTGATATTGACGGTAACACCCTGGTCAGCGATACGGAATATAAAATGATGTTCAACACTGACAGCCCGGGAGGAAGGGCGCCGCAGATAGCAAGGCCTTCCATAATGTACGATACCACTTTGCATTATTCTTCTTTCACTTATGCTAACCAGAAATATACAAATACCGGAACAAAGACCGAGCTTTTAAAAATAAGGGTAAAGAACCAGTCTTTGATTTCAAATTATAATATTTCGTTTAACGAAGTAAAAGTAAAATTCACAAAGGCAAACGATACGCCACTGACTACAGCTGAAGCTAAAAACATATTCAGCAACCTTTACGTTTATGCAGATAACCAATCATACACCACAGGGTATTACGAAATAGATATCGACACTACAGTTGTAGCTCACATCGCTAATGCCAATATCGACCTTGAGTCCGGCACAGCCGGCGTTCAGACTATATTCATAGACACCAATGTTCCGGCTGTTACCATAGGTTCATTAAAAGAAGGAAGGTTCTTCTTCATAGCGGACCTTGTAGAAGACGCTACTAATTACCTGACGACTTTTAAGGTTTTAATGCCTGCCTCAAACAACGTTTTCGTAAATGACACACTCTCAAACATCAAACAGGACATACTTGAGACCGATTCTATAACCACCCCGGCCCTGACTCTGTTTAAGCCGAGAAAGCCGGCCCTGTCAATAAAAACTACTCCGGGAAAAATAACTAAACCCATAGGAAAAGCCAGCCTTGATTTCTTGGGCAATTCCTTCATTAACTCCGATGACAACAATTTAAGGGCCTATGATTACGCTGGTACTCCTCTCTGGGCCAGTCCCGTCAATCTTGGCGGCAAACCTGTCTGCGAGCCTCAGACCAGTGATTATGCTTACTGGTCCCCAGGGTCTCTTTTTGTTGCCATGGAAAACGGCAGTGTCAAAAAGATCAATTCTTTAGACGGCTCGGTTGAGTGGTCAAAAATCCCCGGCGGGAACATTAAATCCATGACAGTCTGGGATACAGGCAAATCCTCCGGTGTCTGGGTAACAACTACCAACAACAGAGTTTACCATTATAGTTTCTCGGGAGAATTCCATCCGAATTGGTACCAGAGCCAGGCGCTGACAACACCAGCCGATCAAATCCCTGTTATAGATGATTTCACTTCCGGAACCAATGCCCTCTGGTATGTAACAACAGGCGGAGACGTTGTAAAGATAAACAATTTAACTGGAGACATCGCATCCTCTGCTTCATTTGAAAACCCTATTCGTCCATTGTCTTATTATGCCGGCCTTCTGAACCTGGAACTGAACAAACATTATATATACATTGTTACTGAAAACGGGACAATTAACTGCAGGGAATCCTCGACTCTTACTACCAAACCCCAGGGCTGGACGGACTATAACGCTGGCATAGGAATCAAATCCGATCCTTACCTTGACTTATCTGATTCTGCGTTGTATGCAGGAAGCGAAAATGGTAAACTATATAAATTCAACGCAATCTCGGGCGGCACTCCTTTATGGGTATATAGCGTAGATAATAAAGCACCCATAAGGTCAACGATTATTTCCCGGGACGGCTGGGTTTATTTCGGGACTGCAAGCGGAATGTTCTATGCGGTCAATGCCAGTGACGGGGTAACGATAAAACAAGGTTACCCGATCAAACTCTCTGGTTCTGTACTGAGCATCTACTGCGACGGGCTTGTAATCAACGTCACCACTGAAGACGGCAGCTTTTATAGCTTTGTTTATGAACCATAAAAATAAACAAATTTCGAATATCGAATCTCGAAATTAGAAAAAATAGACAATAAGCAAGAAGTCAAAAAGAAAACAAAGGTATTTTTTATGAATAGAAAACATCTCCATATTATTTCATTTATTATTTTTATGGCATCGTTTGTCTTTGCTTCCGAAGACAAGATGTTTATGGTGAATGAATCAAGGAACGGGCAGATAAACGACGTTTATTTTGAAGGCTTCACTCCCCTGTGGCAAAAGGAGCTTTTTGCAGGACTTAGGTCTTCTCCCATCACGTTCAGGGATTATGTTTATATCTGCGCGGGTGACGGTTCGGTCTGGTGTTTTGATGCAAACAGCGGCAAGGACGTCTGGCAATATTCAACCGGAGGAGATATAGTTTCTACACCCCTTGCGTCAAGCAGCACGATAGTGGCTGCATCAACCGACGGAAATGTATATGGTTTTATCTATAATTCCCTGACCGGTAACGAGCCCAGGTGGTCTTACGATACGCATAGTTATCTCTATTCAAGCCCGGTAATAACCGGAGACAAAGTTTTCATTTTAACTGGATATCCGAACAGCAAGGTGCTTTCACTGAATGTCAATACCGGCAGCTTTATTGGACAGTTTGACGTCTCTGCCTTTGGATTCTCTTCAATGGCAGCAAAAGACAACTACCTTGTCGTTGGAACCAACGACGGGAAATGGCACTGCCTGAACAGCAGCAACGGCACTGCCCTCTGGCAGACGCCTTTTCAGACGGATTCAAGCATGAGGTATGCAGGGTGCAGCATTGACGGGAACAATGTTTATATACCGGGCTGCGGGGAAACGACAAAGATTTATTCCCTGCTTTTAAATGGCGGGCAGAAATCCTGGGAAACACAGGAGATCGATAAACTTCTTACATCCAACCAATCAAATACATATACGGTTTCTTCAAGCATCGCCCAGGATGAAAGCAGGCTGTACCTGAACTACAGCTATTATGACGCGTCAAAAAGCACCGATTCCTCAAAAATAGTATGCGTGAATAAAGCCAACGGCAATGTCCTCTGGGTCAGTTCGACGACCGGCATTTCACCCAAGACAGAACAGCTCTCTTCTCCCGTGATCTCCGGCGATTATGTTTATGTAGGCTCGGGAAGCGGCTATGTATATATTTTAAATAAAGTAACGGGGAATATAGTTACCAAGTATTATATTTCGAAAGAACCAATTTCTTCAACGGTAAATCTTTCAAACGGCAAAATGTACGTAGCAAGCGATAAGTTTTATTGCTTTAAAGCAAGCTCGACTTTTTATTTATCTAAACCCTTTGACAGCGACCAGCTTTATACCGTTACGCCGGTATCAGGTACGGTAATGCATCCAGAGCTGCAAAACTACCAGGTTGATTATAAAGCTGATGTCGATACAAATTGGACTTATTTAAGCAGCGGGACAACCCAGGTGGTTAACAAAAAACTGGCAACCTGGGATGTCACAAAGGTAAAGGACGGCATTTATACTTTACGTTTAACTGCAAACATTAACTCCTCTGCGTACAGGGCGGTTAATAAAGCTGTCGTAAACAACATACCTCTTGGCCCGTCAGGGCTTGCTGCGCGTGACACCCCGTTTGACAGCGGAGGAAGCATTTCTTTGAACTGGACTAAATCTGGAGATGACGGCTCCGGCAATGAAGATGTTATAGTTTACAGAATCTATAGAGGAACAACACCCTACTTACTCGGTTATTACACACAGGTAAATGCAGGAACAACAACATATACAGACAACCAGTGCCCTGTTTACCAGACTTATTATTACAGGATGACTTCTTATGATGGGCTGAACGAATCACTGGAGTCAGGCATTGCCAGTGCACATTCTGAACTTGACGGCTCTTTGGTCTACATCAACCAGTCTTCGACCGTAACTCTTACAAGCGGCGGCTATATGACTGAAGTAACCGTCGCCTCCGGGACATTCTCAAACAAAGTTTGGATAGGAATAAAGATATCGACAGCTCATACAAACGTAACACTCCCTTCTACCATGAAAGGGACGAACATCGTAAGAGATTTCACTATCTACCCTGCAACTATGACTTTTCTAAAACCCGCAACTATTAAGATTCATTATAAGAATTCCGATATAACAGGTATAACAAACGAATACAATCTGAGGATATCCACCTGGGATAACACAAACGGCCAATGGTCTGTTATAAATTCGTCCGCATATACGACAGCTAAATACGTTAAGGCTCAGGTTACCCATTTCTCATATCACAGGATACTGGAATATACACTGGCTTCAAGCACGGGCTCGAATCCACCGCCTTCGAACCCACCGCCTTCAAATCCACCGCCTTCGAACCCACCGCCTTCGAATCCGCCAGGCGCCGACACAACGGCGCCGAACCCGCCCACAAATTTGACCGCCATCGATAAGCCCCTTGATCCAGGTGGGGTATTAGTACTTAACTGGACGAAATCAAGCGATGACGGAGCAGGTGCAGGCGATGTAAGTATTTATAGAATATTCAAGGGCACATCCTCACTTACTATGAGTTATTATACAGAGGTCTCCTCCGGGACAACTGTTTACGTAGACAGCGCATGCCCTGTTTATATCCTTTATTATTACAAACTGAGCGCTGTCGATACAAGCGGCAACTATGCATACTCAAGCACAGTATCGGCCTTTTCTGAAATGGACGGCTACCCTGTATTGGCTGCTGCGGGAGCGACAATAGACTTGATAGTGAACGGTTCTACAACTACCGTCATAATAGAAGCCGGCGGGCTTTCCAATGATGCTAGAGTGGGGATAAAGATCCCTAGGTCAAGCCCGCAGCTTAACATCCCGTCATTTTCAAAAGCAACCGATATCCTAAGAGATTTTATCATAATACCATCAACTACTATTTTCTTTAAGAACATCTTAATAAAAATCCCTTATATGAATTCAGATGTTGTAGACATGAAAAAGGAAAACCTTAGGATATTCTGGGCTGATATTTCCAATAACACGTGGAAGACCGTAAACACCTCGGACGCGACACTCGAAAACGGCCGCGTCTGGGCAGTCATTCCGCATTTTTCCTATTACAGGATCATGGAATACCTGCCCGGAAAAGAAGACCTGATCTCAGGCAATAAGGTTTATACATACCCCAACCCGGCAACAGGCAACAAATTGTTTTTTAAATATTATCTTGGCGACAAGGCCGATATAACGATAGACGTCTATGACATAGCGGGTGAATTGATAGCCCATCTTACAAAAGACGGATGCCCCGCGGGGATATTCTCGGAAATTGAATGGAACATTTCCGGCATCGCAAGCGGCGTCTACATATACAGGTTTGCCGCAAAAACCCCGTACGGAACCAGGTATCTAAAGAAGAAACTTGCGATTGTTCATTAACGGCAGTGGTAAGGTGTAAGGGATAAGGGGTAAGAAAAACAAAAATTTATTTGGAGATAAATGTGAATATAATTATTGTAAATTTAAGAACTTATATAAAATTGCTTCTGGTATTACTTACAACTTACACCTTATCACTTACCCCTGCCTTTTGTGAAGTAAAGATCCATCCGAACGCCGGTACGACTTCAGCTACATTTTTAAAGCTGGGGCTTGGAAGCAGGGCGATTGGAATGGGTGAAGCTTTCTCTGCTTTGAGCGATGACATTACTGCCTTATACTGGAACCCTGCAGGGCTTGTTCAGCTTGATGGAAACCAGATGCACATAACTCATAACGAGTCGTTTGAAGGCATAAAACATGAGTTCTTCGGTTATGCGGCGCCTCTTAAAAAAGGAACTCTGGCGCTCGGAGTTTACGGGATAACGATCCCCAAAGACCTTGAAAGGCGCTCTGGCCTTTTTGAAGGCAATCCGTTTGAACCTCTCACGGTCTCCGAAGGAACCTTTGGAGCCTATGATGCGGCTGTTCACGTTTCATACGCTAAAGAGCTCAAAGACAACCTGTCCGGAGGAGCAAGTTTTAAAATTATCCAGCAGAATATCGATAACTTCTCAGCTTACGGACTTGCTGCCGACTTCGGCACACTTTATAAATTCCCTGAACAGCCGCTTTCTCTTGCTTTTGTCCTTGAAAATATCGGTACTAAAATTAAATTCCTGAACGAAGGCTATTACCCGCCTTTTACAGTGAGAGCCGGGAGCGCATATAGATGGAACAAGAGCCTGGTTTCAACACTTGATCTGGCAAAACCTATAGATAATTTTGTTTTTGTATCTGCCGGAGCCGAATATACTCCGGTTGATTTTCTTGCTATAAGGACAGGCTACAAATACCGTTGGTACGGCGAGGAACTTGACGACCTTTCAGGGCTTTCCGCCGGCCTGGGAATTAACTTCATGATCTCAAGCGTGAATTTCAGGTTTGATTATGCATTTACGCCTTACGGCGTACTCGGCAATTCACAGAGGTTCTCCCTTACTTCATTTTTTGGAAACTCCAAAAAGAAAGAGAAAAAAACAGAAATAGCCGTAAATGAAACTCCAAAACCTGACCTTAATAAAGAACCCAAGATTTACTCTTCTCCGGCCGACAGCTCCAAGGTCGAAGGGTTTGTTTTTTTTCCTGCTCAGGTTTCCGTAGTACTTAAGACAACCGTAGGCCCCATGTCTATATATAAAATAGATATAGAATCAAAGGAATGCGATGTTTACCTGGTCAGGGGCATATTAAGAGGGTTTGGAACAAATAAACTTAAGTTTGAAATAGGGGAAAAACCCGGAAAAGATGATATTTACAAACACTATTACTTTAACGGCAGTTTAAATATCCCAGTTCAAAAAGTTGACTGTGAGATCCGCCTACCTGTTAAACTTGGAAACGTTGTGCTTAAAACGTACGGAGATGCCGTAATAGAACTTAAGAAAATATCCGAAGACCAGGCATATATAAAATACGCTTTTGCCCTGGACACCCTTGAACCGTTCTATATAGAAAAAAACCTTGTGACTCCAAATGCCGACAAAGTAGAGATCGACACAAATTCACTTAATATCGCTATTCTTGACTTTCAGGCAATGCCTCCGGTTTCTTTAGCTGTATCAACCTCTGTTACAGAAAGCTTTCGTTATTTGCTTTCAGAAACAAAATTATACACCCTGGTTGACAGAAATAGTATGGAGAAAATATTGACCGAGCAGGGGTTCCAGCAAACAGGCAGTACAACAACAGAGCGCGCAGTACAGATAGGCAAGCTCCTTAATGTAAGTAAAATAATTTCGGGCAGTTTCGGAAAATTGGGGCAGGATTATTTACTTGCTCTTAATATTATAAACGTACAAACCGGCGAAATAATATATTCAGAACAGGTAGCATGCAAGGAACTAACACCAGACGAACTAAAAAAGTTGACTGAAACTCTTGTACAAAACGTTAATGCACATATAAAACAATAATGAATTTAGCTAAACCGTTAAACAAAGCAATTCTTACCCGAAACCTGTTGATCCTTCATCAGCTAAAAGAGCTTGCCTGGGTCCTTGAAAATGAAGGGGTTCCTGTGATACTTCTTAAAGGAGCAGCTCTTATCAATACTGTCGAGGATTATGCTTCTGAACGCATAATGGACGATATTGATCTGCTTTTAAAACCAGGTGACATGATAAAAACAAGGAATACCCTTAATTCGCTCGGCTATTCCGCTTTTAACAGCGACTCTGGAAGTTTCTGCAGCAATTCAAAACCCGCCTATATTGACATCACTGATAACTTGTGGTATTTAAGCAAAAAAGAAATTGAACAGTTATGGCAAAACAGCAAAAACCATGAAATCTCGCCCATGGTATACCACCTTCCTCCTGATGAGTTTTATATCCATGTACTTGCGCATGCAGCCTTGCATCATGGAATTAAGGAGACAGCGTGGCTTAGAGACCTTGAGGTAATTAAAATAAAATGGGGGAAAGAGATTAATCCGCAGATTTTGGATAATAAATTAATAAAATACGGTTTGAGTTCTGTCTCTGATGTATTCTTGGGCCAACCGGCCGGTGAAGGTTTCAGTCCGCTCGTTTACTCCTGGTTCCTGAAACGGAGCATTCCGTTAAAAGGCCATATTTTAAGGTTCCTGTTTTTGCCTCTCAATAAAAAATTTTCTTACCTTACCCGTACACTTTTTCCATCAACTGATTTTCTTACCTATAGATATAACCTAAAAAATGCTTTTCAAATTTTGATTTTCAGGATTATCAGGCCGGTTCTTCTTTTCTTCAAACTGCTTCAAATGCCGTTTAATTACTGCCTACATATGTACAGAGAAAATGCAAAATGAAGATTGTAAAATGCAAAATTATTGTATCCCGCTTTGCGGGATTATTTTAAATAAGTCGCCAAAGGCAGTACCTTGATTTTTCATTTTGCATTTTACATTTTGCATTAAAGCTTAGTAGCTTCCCAGATTTCCTTCTTCTCTTGCTTTGTTAAATGCTTTCCTGAAACAGAAAATACCGGCCAAAAACAGCGGGACAGACCAGGCAGTTAAAACAAGCAGTTTTGAGACAGGAGGGGCAGCGTTATTCAACAGCGCATCCCTGAAGATCTGCAGAGATAGGGTTGTAGGAAGCATGTATGATAAACCTTGAATTTCAGAAGGAAGCAAATTTACCGGGAAATATACGCCGCATAATATATCGGAAGCGAGCAGAACGATCCAGTTAACAGGATCGCCTCTTTTATAATACATTATAAAAGAAGCTGAAATAAGCCCTAGACCTAAAAACATAACTGTATTTAAAACAACGAGAGGCAAAACGCCCCCGGGGTTAAAAAATACTTCAGCATTAAACATTAAACTGCCCAAAAAAATAAAAATTACTATTTCAAAAATCAATATTATTAATTTAGCACTTATCGTGCCCAGCAGTACCTTGAACGGGCTGTGCGGAGAAAGAAATATTAATTCAGCTGTACCCCAATGCTGTTCCTGTCTTATGTTGTTCGAGAAAACATCAAGCCAGAACTGGAAATGCCTGCTGAATATCAATCCTATAAGGACAAAAGAAAAATACTTAATATCAGGGACCAGCTTGCTTAAGAAATAAAAAAGAACCAGCTGAAAAAAAATGTTCAGCACTTTAACTACAAAGTGGAATTTATAAGTTTTTTCAATCGCAAGATCCCTTAATAAAAAAGCCAATATTAGATTCATGTTTTTAAACCAGCTAATGACTGACAAAACAAATCTCAATTACAAACAAAATCAGTGACGCTCCTCCGTCTGAAGCCGGAGGCTTCTTTGATAACGCGGCCTACTGCGACATCATTATGCATTCATCCCCCGACAGAAGTCGGGGTTTTCATGTCGCATGTAATAATTTTCTCGTTTTGATTTGTAATTTTGAAATTTTGCTATTTTTTCATTCTTTTTTGGGATTTATCCTTTTGGAATTTATTCTGTTATCTTCCCGTTCTCTAAATACCCTATCCTGTCGGCAAATCTCTTTGCTTCATCCAGAGCATGAGTTACCATGATACAGGTTTTGTTTTTTTCTTTAACAACAGACCTGATAAATTCCAGGATTTTAAGTTTGGACCCTTCGTCAAGGCTGCGTGCGGGTTCGTCTATCAATAGCACTTCAGGCTCATGCAAAAATGCACGGATTACCGCAAGTTTCTGTTTTATGCCTGACGGACATTGGCTTAATTTAACGTCAAAAAACTCTTTTAATCCGAATATTTCGCAAAATTCATCAATTCTTTTGTCAAGGATATCTTTTTCGACATCTAGCAGCCTTCCATAAAACTTTATATTTTCCCTTAAACTTAATATCTGGTAAAAACTGGTATCTGGATCAGCCGACAAGCCAATGCTCTGGCGTGTTTTAGCCGGATGGTCTTCGATATTAAAACCACAAATCTCTACATTCCCGTTCGTGGGCAGGATCAAGGTAGAAAGTATTTTAAGAAGAGTCGTTTTACCCGACCCGTTTTGGCCCATTAGGCCAAATATCTGTCCGGCCCTTATTTCAAGGTTTACTCCAGTCAATACATTTTTACATTCATTTTTTAGATAATATGTTTTAATCAGGTTTCTTATATATATAGTCATAAATTTGTAACCTTTACCTATTCACATTTTAGCAATTTTTCCTTGACTTATCAATTTTATTTTTATAAAATCGTTGATAATAAAACCAATTTAAGAGTAAGAGGAAATTATGGCTCCGTGCTTTCAAGACCCAATAATTCTTGTCTCCTGCCTTATTATATTAGCAGCTATCGTAATACTTGTCTGGGCAATTAAGAACTTACAAGTGATAAGATTACCGGAAGAAGAAAAACTGCCTTTTGATGAGGATATCCAGGCCGAACCTCAACCAAATGATAATTCAGGGCTTTTTGAAGCAAAGATAAATGAAATTGCCAGCCAGGTGAATGAAATTGCAAGACTGATCGGAGTGATGGAAAAAAACAGCCATGATAAAAAATCGTTTGACGATACTATTTCAACCCTTCAGCCTTCTCCCGAAATTGAAAAACTCTCGGCAAAACTCGATTCTCTTAATTCAAAGATTGATTCCATAGCTTCAAATACAGGGAGCGGTGGAGGCGGGGGTGGCCCCGGCAAAGAAGATATGGACAGGATCGAATCTAAACTGGATTCAGTAAGAAAATTATTAGTGCTTCTTTCTGAAAGCAATAAACCGAGTGAATAATGATGAACCGTAAAAACCTGATCTCTTTGATAATACTTGATGTAGTTGTGATGCTGTTTGCTTCAGCTTTATTATTTTATAGGTATAGTACTCTATCCTGCCTTCCGGAGCTAATGAACGAAAAAACACTGAAAAACTTTGACAATAACGCTGGAAATATAAAAAAATCATTAGCTGTCCGAGCAACGGAAAAAATAAAAGAAAAACCGCTGGCCGAAAAACAAGTCGAAAAACAATCTGTACCCGCAAAACAGGCCCCAGCCATAGAACCTTCTACAATAGCTTCAAATCCTGAAACAGCGCCTGCAAAACCTGCATCAAGCGTTTCAACAAGGAATATACGGTTTACTTTAAGACATTCAAAAGCAAAAAAAGCTGAAATAATCGGCGAGTTCAACAGCTGGGTGCCACAGCCAATGAAAAAATCTGATGCAAATACCTGGCTGATAGATATTGCTATACAGCCTGGTGAATATGCCTATAACTTCGTTATTGACGGCCGGCCTATGAGGGATCCGAATAATCCTAAAACAAGCAATGTCGGGAGAGGTTTCATCAATTCTTTACTGAGGGTTAAGCCTTTAAAATGAAAGAGAGAAGAAATAGTGTTTAAAAATTGCCTTTTCTCATCAGTAGCTTTACCAAAATGGAGAATCCTATGCTACTGGGTAATGGTTTTAATAATATTTTTATCCTTAGGCCCTCTCTATGGTGAACAACTAAACAGTAATACTCTTCAAAACGACCTGAAGTACTACCAGAAAATCTCTAACCAGAACAAACTGAATGACAATGACCGCTATTATATACTGCTGCGCCTGCAGAAAAAATATGAGGGCTCAAAGATAGATTTAACTCCTCTTAATAATGAAATAAAAAAAACACAAACTCCTCAATCTTCCAAACCAAAAGAACAGGCAGGGAGAACAGGTTCGGTAAACAATATCACGGTAAATGAAACACCTAAAACGTCTGAAATATTGATTTCTGTTGATAATGTCACTCGCTCTAATTATTTCCTGCTGCGGGACCCTGACCCCAAAAAACGGCCCAAATTGATCTTCGATCTTTATGCTGCCGATGATAATATCCCTGAAGGATCAAAGGATATAGAAATCAAATCAGGGGTTTTCTCTCGTATATTGTCCGGGCAATTTGAAGAAAAACCTGATAAAATAGTGCGGGTAATAGCAGATTTCAGGAATGAAAGGCCCTACAATATTAAATATGAAAATAATACTTGGCTTATAATAGCACAAAAAGATAAAAGCGAACAAACCGAAACCCTGCCCGCGGTACAAGTTCCAGCCGTTTCAGCTCTTGTAACACCAGGACAAAAAACATCCACGCAAAAAAATCAAACCATCCCTAATTACAGGATAGAAACAGGGGATGTGCTCGGAGTGACTATTTTCCCTGCAGAAGAACTTACCAGGGAGGTTGTAGTCCAGCCTGACGGCCAGATAAACCTGCCTCTTGTGGGGACGTTAAAAGCAAAGGGTTTAACTACAGAACAATTGCAGACATTGCTTACAAAGTCTTTTTCCAAATACCTTTCAAACCCGAAGGTTACTATCTCTGTAAGAAAGTTCTCAAGAAGGCAGATATTCGTTACAGGAGAGGTCCATTCGCTGGGCACGTTCGACTACAAAGAAAACATGCGCCTTATGGAATTCATTTCTTCCCTGGGAGGTTTTAATACCGATGCAAACCGTTCAGAAATCAAGGTTTACCGCGGCCCTTCAAATAAAAAACAAACTTTCGTGGTCAACATTGAAGAGGTACTCAAAAGCGGGGATTTTTCAAAAGATTTTCTTCTTGAGCCGGGCGACATAATAGAAGTACCCAGAGGAAGCGAAAAAGTGTCGCTGCTCGGAGATGTTTCCTCTCCCGGGTATTACGAATACAAAAACAACATGACCCTCACTGAGCTTATCTCTACGGCGCACGGCTTCGGCGAAACCGCAGGGATAGCTGATATCAGGATAATACGCAATGAATCAATTACGGATGAATCAGGAAAACCTGTACAAATTAAAAATGTTATTAAAGTTAATTTAAAAAAAATACTATCCGGAAAGGCGGACGACGTTGTGCTTAAAACCGGAGATACGGTCTATATACCGAGATTAAACATAGTAAAAGCAAACTGGTTTATAAATAACATATTGCCCTGGATGACTTTGATCGCACTGGTTATAGCTCTCGGCGGGAAAGTGTAACCAACTAATAATTGCAAAGTTCAAATTTAGCAATTAACATTGCAAAATTATAAAAACTTTACATTGATAGATGCTAACTGTTAATTTTGCATTAAAGAGGTTCTTATGGCTCAGTATGAATTAAATTTTACTGATTATTTGCGCATCTTAAAGAAACGCAAATTGATAATAATATTTACTGCCCTGGCAGTTTTAGGTTCTGTGATCGTATTTACAAATTTGCAGATTCCGATCTACCAGGCTTCAACCACTGTGAAAGTAGAACCGCCGTCAACTCGCGGAGTAGGCGACCAATCCGGTTGGGATATGTATACTGCGTTGACCACAGAAGTAAAAATAATTAAAAGTTCCATAATGTCAGAAAGAACAGCACGTAAACTCGGGCTAATAAACGATAATACCCCTGAAAATACCAGGCAGGCAATAATCGGGAGCATACAGGCAAAAGTTAATGCCGATAAAATAGGAGACACCAACCTGATAATCATCAATGTAACTTCCTCAAACCCTCAGGAAACTGTAAAAATCGCAAATGCTACCGCAGAAGTTTATATAGAAAAAGGCATAGAAGATAAAAGCAGGCGTGCCAAAGAATTAAGAGAGTTCATTGAAGTTCAAATGAAGGAAGCGCAGGAAAAACTGAAAAATTCTGAAGATACCCTTAAAGTTTATACCGAAAAATCGAAAACAAAAGGGCTTGGCAGCTACTTGTCTTCGAGGCTTATCAGTCTTGAAACAAGAAAAAGCGAACTGTCCGAAAAGTATACCGAAGAACACCCTGAAATTAAGCTTATAACCCAGCAGCTAGAGGAAACAAAAGAACAGATGAAATCACTGCCTGCAAATGAGCTTGAATATGCAAGGTTATCCAGGGAACTTGCTATCAATGAACAGCTTTATACGCTGCTTGCAAAACGATACAAAGAAGCACAGATATCGGAAGCGGACAGGGTCCAGAACGCCTTTGTGGTAACACCTGCTGTTGAACCGACCTCTCCTATCAGCCCGAATAAACGTCTGAACATAACAGTCGGCGCCTTCCTCGGCATTTTTCTTGGGTTTATCTTTGCATTAATAATTGAAAACCTCGACACTTCTATCGGCACTATAGAAGACGTTGAAAAATTCCTGGATCTTCCGGTACTTGGGATCATACCTCATGTAGAAGTTGATTCCAGTATAAAATCGTTGTTCATTAAGGAAAGAGGTCGCCACGAAAGGACCGACTACCTGCGGGGAAAGCTCATTGCCTATCATTCCTCAAAATCGCCGTTCGTAGAATCTTATCATACTCTGCGGACAAACCTTAAACTGACCTTTCTAAAGGAAAACGGAAAGATCCTTGCCTTTACCAGCGCCGGTATCAGCGAAGGAAAGACCTTAACTGCCGTGAACTTTGCTATTGCAGCAGCTCAATCCGGTATAAAGACCCTCGTGATGGAAACTGACTTAAGAAGGCCTTCCATACACTGGGTTTTTGGTTTGCCCCGTACCCCGGGATTTTCAGACTGTATAGTCGGCAACAAAAACTGGCCTGAGGTCGTAAAAACTACCACGGATTTTCTTCTTGGAGACCTGGGTATGGAAAAAATATTGAAAATACCGGGAATTGAAAATCTTTCGCTGATAACATCAGGGCCTATGGTTTCAAACCCTATAGACCTTTTAAACTCGCCGAAAACTAAATCTATGATCAAAGAACTTGCCCAAACCTATGACCTGGTCATCCTGGACTGCCCGCCTGTGCTCCTTTTTGCGGATGCTTTGATAATAGGCACTCATACCGATGGTAATATCCTGGTCTATCAGGTCGGCAGAATGGCAAGGAGAGCCTTAAAACGGGCAAAGGACCAGCTTGCCAATGTAAAAGCACCGATAATTGGTGTGGTTTTAAACAATGTCAAGACATCAGAAATGGGCTCTTATTACGGTTACGGATATTATTATTCGTATAAATATTACGCAAAAGGCGAAATTGACGATAAAAATATTCAAAATATAAATGGGAACATTAAAAAACCAAACAATCCCGCATAAAACGTATAAATATTATATTACCGGAGATTAAATAATGAAAGTATTGGTTACTGGAGGAGCCGGATTTATGGGTTCCCATGTAGTTGACGAAGCTCTTAAATTAGGGTTTGAGGTTGTAACGCTTGACGACCTGAGCGGCGGTTTCAGGGAAAACCTCAACCCAAAAGCAAAGTTCATAAAAGGCTCGGTTAATAATGTTGGACTTATAAACAAACTTTTTAAAAAATACAGGTTTTCCTATGTGTACCATCTGGCCGCTTATGCAGCTGAAGGTTTAAGCCATTTCATCAAAAAATTCAATTATGAAAATAACCTGATAGGAAGCATAAACCTCATCAATGCATCTGTGAATCACGGGGTTAAATGTTTCGTATTTACTTCATCTATCGCCGTTTACGGTAAAAATCAGCTCCCGATGAGAGAAGCTATGCAGCCCTTGCCGGAAGACTCCTACGGCATATCAAAATATGCCGTTGAACTGGAATTAAAAACCTCGCATGAGATTTTCGGGCTTGATTACATAATTTTCCGTCCGCATAATGTTTACGGGGAAAAACAGAATATCGGCGACAAATACCGGAACGTTATAGGGATATTCATGAACCAGCTGATGCAAAACAAGCCCCTTTCAGTTTTCGGCAACGGAAAACAGACCAGGGCTTTTTCATATATCGGCGATGTAGCTCCTGTCATTGCTAAGTCGCCTTTAGTAAAAAAAGCCTACAATCAGGTCTTTAACATAGGGGCTGACAAACCTTACACTATAAACCAGTTGACAAAAGCTGTAAGCAGGGAAATGGGAATAAAACCTGAAATAACATATTTTCCTGCAAGAAATGAAGTAATTCATGCCTATTCTGACCACAGGAAGGTTTCAAAATATTTCTCTTTGAGAAACAGGGTCAGCCTTTCCGAGGGGATAAGAAGGATGGCCGGCTGGGCAAAAAAAGCCGGGGCAAAACAAAGCAAAAAGTTTAAAAATATAGAAATAGAAAAGAACTTGCCGTCCGCCTGGCTGAAATAAACTGAGGCATTTAAAATGAAAATCATCAGCGTAGAAGAACTTAAACTGCCCGAAGTAAAGGTTATCACGTTCGGAAGGTATCTTGACGAGCGTGGGTATTTCAGTGAGGTATTCCGTAAAAGCGACTTCAATAAAAGACAGGAACTGTCTTTCCTTAAAGAAATGGAGTTTTTCCAATGCAATGAAAGTTTTTCAAGACCGGGTACTGTCAGAGGGCTGCATTTCCAATGGGACCCTTGCATGGGGAAACTGATCCGGACAATTACAGGAAGAATGGTAGATATTATCCTTGATATAAGGAAAGGCTCTCCGACCTTCGGAAAGATCATCATGTATGATATGCCTGCAAAAGACGCCCTTGATTTTAACCGGTTTATCTGGGTCCCGGAAGGTTTTGCACATGGAAACTTTTTTACTGAAAATACAATAATCGAGTATTTTTGTACAAGTGAATACAGCCCAGGCAATGAAGCCGGTATATCGCCGCTTTCAAAACATCTGGATTGGTCTTTGTGCGATCCGGGATTAAAAAAAGAATTCGAGTCTTTAATAAACGGGAAGTTGTTAGTAACCGACAAGGATAAAAACAGTTATTCCTTAAGAACCTGGCAGAAAGACCCGAAATCTGACAATTTTATTTACATAAAATGTAAACGATAGGATTATTGATAATTTTTGGAAATAAGAGTTGCCAAATACGTAGAATCAATAATTGTGATCAGATTATTGCCGTATCACCGTAATCATCCTTTAAAATCACTGTAAGCGGGGTTCTTATGAAAATTTTAGTCGCAGGCGGCGGCGGGTATATCGGCTCAGCTTTAGTTCCCGTTTTAATAGAACACGGGTATGAAGTTACAGTCATCGACCTTTTATGGTTCGGCAAACACCTGCCCAAAAACATTCAATTAATACAAAAGGATATCCTTGAATGCACGTCAAAAGACTTAAAAGGTTATGACCAGATAATCTTTTTGGCAGGCCTTTCAAATGATCCCATGGCAGAGTACAGCCCGGTAAAAAATTTCATATATAACGCAGCATTGCCGTCATTCCTGGCTTATGAAGCAAGAAAGGCAAAAGTCAAAAGGTTTATATACGGTTCCACCTGTTCAGTTTACGGTTATACGATTGACCAGTTTTATGATGAAAATTCATCGCCTATATGCAGTTATCCTTACGGCATATCGAAACTTCAGGGTGAACAAGGTATCCTTCAATTAAACTGCCCTGATTTTTCCGTTATCTCGCTCCGCCAGGGCACGATCTGCGGGTACAGCCCCAGGATGAGGCTTGATCTCATAGTAAATACTATGTTCAAAACCGCCATGGCCGAGCAAAAAATATTCATCAACAACCCTTCTATCTGGAGGCCTATTTACGACATGAGGGATGCTGTTACAGGTATTATACGGGCGATTCAGGCTAATCAGGCCGTAAACGGAATCTTTAATATGACCTCTGGGAACTTCACAGTAGGCCAGGTCGGAGATTATGTAAAAAATGAAATAGAGGAATTGACCGGTAAAGGCATTTCCATAAGAATAAACAACCTGCCCGATGTGCGGAATTACAAAGTCGCTATAGAAAAAGCGAAAACCCTCTTAAGTTTCCAGCCTGAGTATTCCATAAAAGATACCATTATAGATCTCTACGAACATAAGGACCTGTTTGACGATTATGATAATGATAATTATTACAACATAAAAGTATTCAAGAAACTAAAATTGGTATAGCCAGTTTTGATTACAGTGATTACCAACAAGATTACAGGGCTACGTCAAAAATTATCAAAATCATTATTTACGTTTTATCAATGTAATCAGATGTTGGTTTATCATTATAAACTGAGGCTGTTGCCGGACTAGGCAAAAGCCTCTAATCAGTATTTTGCTTGTATTACCGTAATCAAGTTTAGGGACTAAACTTTATGAAGCCAAACTTTGAATACATCATTATCATCATCTTAGTTATTCTTTCCATATTTATCGGCAAATATTTTACTGCACACCCGACCCTTATCGGCGGCATTGTGGGAGCCATGGCAATTGCCATGATAACCTTCAGAAAACCCGCAGATGGGCTTATTATCCTCGTTTTTTCCATGCTCCTTTCACCTGAGATAAAATTAGTTTCAATGCCTGGACGAAATGTTGTTTTACGGGTAGATGATTTACTTTTAATAACAGTGTTTTTGGCATGGCTTGCTCATATTTCATTTGATAAAGACTGGAAAGGCTTTGTTAAAACACCTCTTGATTTTCCATTATTATTACTATTTTCAATATATTTTTTCAGCACAATTCTTGGAGTATTTAGAGGTGAAATAAACCTTTTTAGAGCTATATTTTATGTATTAAAATATTTTGAGTATTTTGTTTTATACTGGATTACTGCAAATATCATTACTTCAACTAAGGATATTCCTCGTTATTTGATAGCTGCCCTTATTACATGCATAATTGTAGCATTATATGCATATAGTTTGATGTCACTTTCAGAAAGGGTGTATGCTCCGTTTGATGCACCAACAGATTTGAGCAACCCCAGCGGAGAACCTGCAAGCCTGGGTGGATATCTTCTTATAGTAATGGCTGTAATAATAAGCATGTTTATCACCATGCAAAGAAAAACATACTTTTACCTGGCATTATTTATATTTTTAATACCGCCGCTTATGCTTACGCTTTCACGCGCTAGCATTTTCGGTTTTGCCTTAATGTTAATCACTATATTAGTTCTATCGCCCCAAAAGAAGCTTAAGCTATTGATTATTTTCAGTCTCGGTATAATGCTCTTTCCTATAATAATGCCCGAAGTTTATCAACCTTTGAAAGAACGGTTAGCTTATACATTTAAAGGCGAAGATAGTTTTGCTGGAACTTATCAAGTCGGAGGCCGTAAGATAAAACTTGAAGGATCAGCAAACGCAAGGGTATTAAATTGGGAACGTTGCTTTGAAGAATGGCTGCCAAGAAGGCCGTTCTTCGGACATGGAGTTACCGGTGTAGGTCTTGTAGATACACAATTCCCTTTGTTCCTTGGAGAAATAGGCTTAGTTGGATTCTTCACCTTTGTATATGTATTGTTCACCATATATACAACTTCATGGCACATTCTCAAAAATTCAATTTCAAAGATCGATCAAGGTTTAGCACTCGGCCTTATGGGCGCCTTAACGGCATTATTAATGCAATCTGTGGCAGTTAACACTTTTATTATAGTGCGCATAATGGAACCATTTTGGTTTTTAACAGGGTTGGTGGTTGGTGTAATCTATGCAAACAAAGCTGACAATTTAATACCTAATTAATCTGTACTTGGTTTTAATAATGGATATAATAAATAAAAAGATGTCGAATAGCTGGGGGACAAGTGAAGCAAGCCTAGATCAAATCGTCACATGGATAAACGGTATTTCTAAAAGTATACTTTGGAAAAGATTTTTGTTTTGGAAAAGCCGCCTTGATTTTTCAAAGCCTGCCAGAACCATTGAGTTAGGCTGCGGATACGGAAAGTTCAGCATGCTTTTAGGCTTAACCGGCAATGATGTGGCAATATTCGACTATAATGAATCTACCATTAAAAATGCAGAAAAAGCCTTTAATTTGATTGGATTAAAGCCTAATTCTATAGTCGGGGATTTGCTGCAGATCGATCCAAGTCTAAATGAAAAATATGATTTAGTCTGTTCTTTTGGGACACTGGAGCACTTTTCAGGCGAAAACAGGAAATCAGCCTTTGAAGCCAATGTAAAGCTTTTACGCAAAGGGGGTATCCTTTTTTTTAGTGTCCCTAATTATTTGGGCATTTTCTATCAGATACCATTTTCCATAAGAAAACTCTTAAACCTGTTTCCAGAATTTTTCTATGAAGAAGCTTTTTTACATTCCGAGCTGGCCAATTACGCAAAAAAATGTAATATCGAAATACTTGAGCTTGATTGCGTAGATACTCTGTCAAAAGATTTTAATTATTGGATTTTGGGAAATATCAAAGGATTTTTCAACAAACTATTTAAAATAAACCATAAAGGATCTAATCCTTCAACTCTTTTAAAATTAGAAAAATTGGATTTTTCAGGCGATATTGAAGATAACCGCAACTACTTAGATAAACATTTTACTTATAACCTTCTTTTTGTAGGAAGAAAATTGTAGTTTTTATGCAGTACCGATAATTCCGGGCCAAAAGCGTACGGTAAGTTGCTTACAGGAACTATTTTAAGATGGAAGACCTGCAAAATGAGCTTAGTTAAAAGACTGATAAATAGGATAATTACTTCCAATGCCGCTATATTAATTATGAGCCCGCTGGTTGCGCTTGCAAGCCTTTTTTTCTTTTTTGTGCGCAAGTATTGCATTGAGAGGCACCCGGTCAACCGCTGGATATTCAATACCATAGGCATTTATCCTATAAGGGATCACTATTACGACCCTCTCTTCAATGACAACCGCATCAACAAAGCTCTGCTGGTTAAGGACCGTGAACTCTCTGGGATAGATTTCAATATCGCGGAACAGCTGGATTTGCTTTCAAAATTCCATTTCAATAATGAACTTGCCTCATTTCCCTTGGAAAAACGTTCTATGGACGAATTTAATTATCACAACGGAACTTTTCTTGCAGGTGATGCAGAATACCTATACAACCTGATCAGGTTCCTTAAACCGTCCCGCATCATAGAGATCGGCTGTGGCAATACTACTTTACTTATCCTCCACGCATTGAGGAAAAACAGGGACGAAAACACGAACTATAAGTGCCGGCATACTTGCATCGAGCCTTACGAACAGCCATGGCTTGAAAAGCTCAATATAGACCTCATAAGAAACAAAGTAGAAAATGTTCCGAAAAATATATTTGAAGAGCTTGGGAAAAACGATATCCTTTTTATTGACTCTTCTCATATAATACGGCCCCAGGGAGACGTGCTGTTCGAATATCAGGAAGTGATACCAAAATTAAAGTACGGTGTTTATGTGCATATACACGATATTTTTACACCAAGGGATTACTTGCCGGACTGGGGCCTGGGTAGATTCTTTTTCTGGAACGAACAATACTTGCTTGAGGCTTTCCTTTCCTTTAACACAGATTTTAAGCTAATAGGGTCGCTAAACTATCTACGGCATCATTACTTCGACAAACTTGCTGAAAAATGCCCTATATTGAAATTAGAAAGCACCAGTGAACCCACTTCTTTTTGGATAACAAGAAAGTAGGAAACATTTAATAAGCATATATGAATATTCCAATAATAAACTGGATTAACGACAAGGAAGAACAATTACTGAGCGGAGATACATCCAATGCCCGGTTTATGCGCGGGACATTCTGGCTGACTACAAGCACGATTGTCTCCCTTCTACTAGGAATGATATCATCCATACTTATAGCACGTATGCTCGATAAAACCTTGTTCGGACAATTCGGCATGGTCGTAAACACTATCTCTATGCTTGGTACATTTACCGGGCTTGGGCTTGGGCTTACAACCTTGAAATATGTCGCTGAATTTAAGTCCACTGACCCCTCCAGGGCATCAAGAATTATGGATATTACCAATAAAATAACTATTTTTTCCGGGGGTGCCATTTCGTTAGCGCTTTTTATTTTCGCTGAGCCGCTTTCCTCGCGGGTTCTAAATGCTCCGGAGCTCGCCACTATGCTGCGCCTGGGAACATTTTTACTATTTTTTAACACTCTTAACGGTACCCAAACCGGAGCTCTTTCAGGGCTGGAATCATTTAAGGTAATAGCAAAAATAAACGCTCTAAAAGGGATCCTCTATTGCCCGATCGTTATTATCGGCACATATTTTTTTGGTCTTTCCGGTGCAGTGGCCAGTGTAGTTGTCTGGGGTTTCGTAGGATGGTTCCTAAACCATATAGCTCTCAAATCAGAATGCAAAAAAGCTAATTTACCTATTGACACAGGAAACATTTTCGATGAACTTCCAATACTCTGGAAATTTACCTTACCTGCATTCATAGGCGGTGCACTGGTGGGTCCTGTCCTCTGGATAGCCAACACAATACTTGCCAACCAACCAGGAGGCTACGGAGAGCTGGGACTCGTCAATGCTTCTAACCAGTGGAGAAACTTTATAGTTATGCTTCCATCAATATTTTGCAGCGCTGCGTTGCCGATTCTCTCTTCCGAACAGAATTCAAAACCTGGGAACTGCGGAACACTGGATATTACCCAAAAAGTCACGATTTCTATAATATTGCCGTTCTTCACAATTACACTATTCCTGGGAGATTTTATTATGGGCCTGTACGGCAAGTCATTTTCTGCCGGTTATCCGGTACTTGTTGGAATTACCTTTGCCATTTGCCTGATGGCAATAGCAAATGTGGGAGGAACCAGCTTAACTGCATCAGGAAGGATGTGGACAGGGCTTTTCTATAATCTGGCTTGGGGGCTAATATTCGTAGGCTTTGTATATAAATATGCGGCCATCGGAGGTGCAAAGGCTTATGCTCTTGGCTATGCCGTAGCTTATGCAGCACTTTTCGGGCTAATGTTCTTGTACCTTAAAAGCATATTCAGTAAACATACTCTACTCTTAATGATTTCTTCTATAGTTTATCTCAGTTTACTTACTATGTTTAGCCTTAATCTTTCAATCAAAAACAGGTTTATTTTTTTTGCGCCGTTCATGCTGTTCAGTATGATAGTTTCATATATAGTGTTAGGAAAAACCTATTCGCTTAAAATAATCAATAGGATTCTTGCAGTTATTCCTAAGAAAAATGCAATACAACTCTAACCCGGAGATAACAAAAATGCCGAACGAACAGCTTGACAGTAAACACTGGCACAAAGCGATCATTGGCAATGTCTCCTGCAATGAAATTTCAGATCAAATAATGCATAGGGACACTCCGGAATGGGTCAAACCTATACTTGAACTTACAAAAACCGGTGATTCTGTTATTGAGTTAGGTTGTGGAACCGGTACTTTATCCGGAGTGTTGGCTAAAAAAGGCAGGTCCGTAACACTTATTGATTACAGCCCGGATACTATCGATTTTTGTAAAAATGTATTCGGGTGTGCCGGGCTGGAAGCTTCATTTTTAGTGGCTGATGTTCTTAAAACATTGTCCTTGAAAGAGAATTCCTTTGACTGTGTGTGGAGCTGCGGTTTGCTTGAGCATTTCTCTGATGAAAATATTGTCAATATATTGAAGGAATCAAAAAGAATTTCGCGGAAATATGTGGTCTCACTTGTACCAAACGCATATTCATGCACCTACAGGATAGGAAAGTGGTATCAGGAAAAACATGGAATATGGCCGTGGGGATACGAAGATCCAAAAAAATCCCTAAGCCGGCTGTTCGAGGTGTCCGGCCTGAAAAAAATAAATGAATTTACTGTAGATATAAAAAAATCAAACAGCTTCCTTTACCCGATAAAACCATTTATTTTTTCAAGCATAGCAGTAAAACTCTTGAATATGATACCGTCTATTCTTTTAAAACCATTCAGACAGGGGTATTTATTGGTTACAGTAGGAAAAAAATAATAGAGTTGGAATAAATGAACAATATTTCTATCCGTCCCAGAATTCTGATGTTTGCACCCAGGTTCAGGCCTTTGGCTAAGGAGATATCGGCCGAGGCCTTGGTAAACCGCAAGCTTGCGCTTGTAATGCTTAATGCAGGGTGGGATATTGATATAATAACATGGAATGTACAGAACATCGGGAAACCGGTAGTTGAATCAAGCTGGGATGAACCTTGGATCCCGTTAAAAAACCATACCCACGAATTACCTTACAAAAACGGGATGTCAAGAACGCTGAATGGCATTGCAAAAATCGCGTTTAACTCTGTACGTTACGGTTTTATACTTAAAGGAATAGGCATTCTTGACAAAGAAATTGCCCTTGCTTTAAAACTTCACAATAAAGAACCTTATGATTTTGTCATTTCACGCGCAAATCCGGAATCTGCACATTTGCCGGCTCTATTTTTCTCACGGAAGACAGGGGCACCATGGATAGCTAACTGGAATGACCCGGCTCCGTCTTATTTCCCTGAACCCTATATAAAAGAAAAGCAAAGTTTTTTTCATAAGTTATTTCTTAAAAGAGTTTCTTTAGCTGCAGATTATCACACATTCCCTTCGGATAGATTGGGAAAATATATAGCTGCATATATCGATGAAGACATATCTGATAAAAGTTTGACAGTTCCTCATGTTGCAATGAAGTTTGATATTAAGTCTGGCCAAACAAGAGATAAACGAAGTTTTATTATAAGTTATGCAGGTTATCTTGATCATAAGATAAGGAAAATAGATACATTTTTAAAGGCTTTTAGTATTTTTATCAAAAAATACAATCTGTCTGATTGTGCAAAACTCCGTATTATTTGTGATAATGATGCAAAATTGTTAGAACTTGCCCAAAACAGCGGAATCGCAGGAAATATTGAATTTACAGGGCAACTTTCTTATATAGATTCATTAAAAGCTATGTCAGGCTCGGATATATTATTAATTATAGAAGCTCAGCTTAAGGAAGGGATATTTCTTCCATCAAAGTTGTCAGATTATGTTCAGACAGGCCATCATATCCTTGCTCTTTCTCCAAAAACAGGAGCAGTAAACGATGTCCTTTCAAATGGAGGAGGCACGGTTGTTGACCCTGGCGCTTCAGCTGATGAAATCGCTTCGCTATTAGGAGAGCTTTACGAGGGCTCTAAAGCAGGCAGGCTAAGCTCATCAGAGCGCCTTTTTGAATATTTTTGTCCTGATAAGATAATCTCGTTATATGAATCTATTTTTGTAAAGTTGCAGAAAAAAAGAGGCTTGAATGTTATTTAACACAGTAGAATTCTTAATATTTTTTACTGTCGTTTATTCGTTATACCTGATTTTAAATCACAAGTGGCAAAACCACATGCTGCTTGTTGCAAGCTGTATATTTTATATGGCTTTCATTCCTGCCTACATACTCATATTGTTCTTACTCATATTTATAGATTATTTTGCCGGAATGTGGATAGAAGATGACAAGGGTGGTAAAAAAAAGTTATTTCTTATAATCAGTATAGTTTCCACCTGCCTGGTCTTATTCGTATTTAAATATTTTAATTTCTTTAACGGGAATTTTGCGTTGATAGCAAAGTTTTTCGGATGGAATTACCCGATTGGTATTTTAAACATTATATTACCAATAGGCTTATCGTTCCATACATTTCAAAGCCTGAGCTATGTTGTTGAAGTGTACAGGGGCAGACAGAAAGCAGAAAGGCATTTTTTAACTTATGCCCTTTATGTAATGTTCTTTCCTCAATTGGTAGCAGGGCCCATCGAGCGGGCCTGGCACCTTTTACCCCAATTAGTTAATCCAAGGAAAGTAACTCTAGATAAGTTTTACGAAGGTATATACCTTATTTTCTGGGGCCTGTTCCAAAAAGTATTCGTTGCGGATAACCTCGCTCTTTTGGTTGACCCGGTATTTGCCTCAAAACCTCCATACAACGGCGTAATGGTGGTCTTAGGACTTTATGCTTTTGCTTTCCAGATTTATTGCGATTTTGCCGGGTATTCAAACATGGCCAGGGGTCTTGCCAAGTGTCTGGGTTTTGAGCTTATGGTTAATTTTAATTTGCCGTATTTTGCCACAAACCCTTCTGATTTCTGGAAGAGGTGGCATATAAGCCTGTCCTCTTGGCTGAAAGATTACCTTTATATATCTCTTGGGGGAAATAGAAAAGGTAATTTCGCTACATACAAGAACCTGTTTATTACCATGCTTCTGGGCGGTTTATGGCACGGGGCCGCATGGACATTCGTAATTTGGGGAATTTACCAGGGAATCCTTTTGATTATCTACCGCTTATTCGATAACGTGGTAAAATTTACATTTTCGTTCAAAAATTACTTTATTGATAAATTATTGTTCTTAGTAAAAGTAACCGTGTTCTTCCAATTTGTGTGCCTAGGCTGGTTGATGTTCAGGGCACAATCAGCCGGGCAGATATACGATATGCTCACAAGCATATTTTTCAACTTTCATTTTTTAAGAGGTATCGGCTTGTGGCAAACGTTTTCTTCTTTGTTATTTTTCACTTCCGTATTGCTTATAATAGAAACTATCCAGTTCTGGAAAAATGATTTAATGGTTATCTATAAAAGCAACTTCGTAATTACGGGTACAGCCTGTTATATTCTGTTTTATTTAATTCTGATTTTCGGAGTAACCCATGGAAGGGAATTTATCTATTTTCAGTTTTAATGCATTAAAAACAATTCCTAAAACTCTTTTGTTTTTTATATTCCTTTGTGTTATTACAGAGTTGTTATTGGATAGAGTTTTAGTTAGATTTATAACAAATCCAACTACCGCTAAAGTCCAAGCTAAACTTAATTTAGTAAAAAAAGGAAAGATAAATAATGACGTATTGGTCTTTGGAGATTCCTGTGCGGCTGCAATAAATGCTGCATTGCTAGAGAAAAATACAGGGTTAACAGCATTTAATCTCTCATTGCCCGCTTCTGCAACCATGGCAGGCGAATATTTCCTGCTCAAAGAATCGCTTAGAGTTAACAAAAGCCTTAAATACATAATAATGATGAATACTTATGATATGTGGTACAGAGACTTCAACTACGTCGATGTTGTATACGTACTATTTACTAACTTTCCTTTAGGTGCCATCAGCACATTTTTTAATCCATATTTCTGGAACAAGGCGCATATAAATATAAGTAATTTTAAGAAAGTTATCAATCACTTGCTTCCTTCCCAGCGTTATAAATATGAAATAAGGAAATTGGTTGCTAAAATCATAACGGAAAGAAAAGGCTTAGGGGGTTTACGCACTTTTTACGATAATAATCAAGAAGAATTGTATGCACAGCTGTTAAGAGACAAAGGAAGTTCAATTTACGACGAAACTGATGAAAACCTTATTAAGGAGGATAAAGAAGGGCACCTGCAGCTTATGGCAGGTAATAATTTCTCCATCTCCGGTTTTAACAAGTTCTATCTTCAATTATTCTTTAACGATACGGCCAAAAACAATATTAAGGTTTTCATCTGCTGTCCTCCGCTGTTAAGGGAGCTTTATGACAGGATTTCTGCAAATCCTTATGTTGTAGAGTACGAGAGTTTTGTAAAAAATTTACCAAAAACTAATAAAAATGTTTTTCTTTTAACATCGGATTTCTATTTAGTACCGGCGGGCAAGCTTTCAAAAACCGTAGATCATTTTAACGGCGAAACCGCATTAGTTTTTACTGAATATATCGCAAAGGGTTTTTGGAATACCATTAAGGCTGCCGGCAATCCATCTGCAAAAGAGGAAAACAATTAAGATGGGCATTACAGTAGGCGCTGTTATTGTTGCATATAACAATTGCAAAGGGCTCAAGGCTCTTTTGAATTCTTTATACTTACAGAAATATCAGCTTGAAGAAATCATTGTTGTAGACAATTCAACTAATGATGATACCAAGATTATGATAAAAGAGAGTTTTGACAAAGTAATTTATCTTAAGATGCCGGAAAATATAGGAAGTGCCGGAGGCTATTACGAAGGGATTAAATACGCTTCTGCAAAAAATGATTATGTTTGGACTTTGGATGATGACCTTATTATTTTTCCTGAAACTCTCCTGCGCTTAGTAGAAGGGATAGAACATCTAATAACTATAGATAAAATCGGTGCTGTTCGCTGCACATTCGAAGCCGGTATCAGAAACTATTTTAAAATGGATGGTTTTGCATGGCGAGGAACACTTATTAACAGCGCTGTTATAAAGGAAATCGGATTTCCAAACAAAGATTATTTCATGTATAATGAGGACGTAGAATATTCCTTAAGAATCAAAAGGGCTGGGTATAAAATGTATTACATATCCGACAGCAGGATGGAAATTTCCAGGCCGAACCAGACTGTTTACAGCGTGCTTGGTTTGAAAATAAGTTTTTATGATGACCCTGCCAGGTTATTCTACGGCATTCGAAATTCAACAGTAACCTTTATTAAATATTTCCTTTTCTTAGAACTTTTTAAACTAATCGGTTACATTGCAAAAATCCTTATCTGTCTAATAATGCTGCCTATAAAAGATAAAAATAGATACTTAAGTGCAATTATACAAGGTTTTTGTAATGGTATATCCCGAAAACTCGGGAAAGACCCAAGGTTTTTGCCCAGATCTGGAATTACCAAATTGGCCCCTGAAGCGACTAACTGATTGAACTGTGATTTAATGAGGCAGGGGCAGGAACATATTATGATTGAAGAAATAAAACCATCTGATTATCTTTATACAGAAAGTATAAGAAAAGATATACTACCGCTTATAAGGGAAAAAGTGGATACAGCACTTGAAGTCGGGTGCAGCTATGGCAACACTCTGTCCTGGCTGAAGCAGGAAGGATACTGTAAAAAGGCATTTGGCATAGAGATTAATGAGAATGCGGCAAAGATCGCAAGTCAGCGACTGGACGGCGCATATCACGGGAACATTGAGAAAATGGATGTGCCTATAGCAGCCGGGAGCATAGACCTGCTTTTGTGCCTTGATGTGCTGGAACATCTTTTCGACCCCTGGGCTGCATTAAAAAAACTAAAGGACCTTATGTCTCCTAACGGCACCTTAATAGTAAGCATACCTAATGTACAGCATTTTTCGATCGTATTGCCTTTATTTTTTAAAGGGCAATGGGATTATTCAGGGTCCGGGACTCTGGACAAGACACACCTGCGATTTTTTACTGGCCGGACTCTGCGTGAAATGATTACTAATTCCGGATTCCAAATTGAAATTATTCACACCCCATCAATTAGAGGATCTAGGAAATTGTTAAACACACTCACATTTAAAGTTTTTCAGCCTTTACTTGTATTTCAATATCTTTTAAGGGCAAAAAATAAATAAAATGATAAATATTCTATACTGGTCAAATTATGCAGCACTAACTCGCGGGGGGCAAAAGAGCTTAAGTTACATACTCAGGGATATAGACAGAAGCAAATATCAGCCGGTTTTAGTTTCACAGGAAACTGGCGGGCTGACTGACTTTGCCAATAAACTGAATATACCAACGGAAGTATTAAAACTTCCGCGATTAAGGCCGCAGAATATTATAGATATTATTAAGTGCATATACAATTTTTGGAAACTCCTAAAAAAATACGATGTTAAAATAGTTCATTCGGAAGAACTATTAACGGTCTTATATACTGCTATTTTCAGGCTTATGCTCAATATAAGGACTATATGGCATGTTAGAGTCTTTTGGGATACACCTCTTCAGAAATTCGTATCTTTATTTATCAGTGACAGGATTATCTGTGTTTCAAATAAAATTGCGAAAAGTTTTCCAAATTCGCAAAAAGTTTTTATTGTACAAAACGGCATCGATGTGACTGAATATGACCCTAATTCTCCCAGGCTGCTTTCAGATAAACTAAAGGAGGGAACAACGCTTATTGGATATTTAAACAATTTAGTGCAAACCAAGGGCACTCATATTTTAGTTCAATCCATACCCTATGTAGTTAAGTTATACCCTGATGTAAAATATCTGATAGCAGGCAGCGGTGAAAAAGGTTTTATAAATTATCTGGTTGATTTGTCTAAAAAATCAAAAGTCTATGAGAATATTATATTCTGGGGTGAAGAATTAAATAACTCAAAAGAGCTTCTTAACCGCTTTGCTATCTATATAATGCCGTCTTTCTCCGAAGGAATGGCAAGAGGTTTGTTAGAAGCTATGGCACTTGAAAAACCCATCGTTGCTTCCGACACAGAAGAAAATTCAGAATTATTAACTCATAATAAAACAGCTCTCTTATACAGAAGAAATGACCCTGCAGATCTCGCAGAAAAAACAATAACCTTATTAAAGGACACTAAATTTGCCGAAGGGCTTGGCAAAAACGCCCGCCTTCATGTTTCAGTAAATTACACCCATAAACTTACTATGGATAAGATTTATTCTGTTTATAAAGATTTTAAAAGGAGTAGCTATAATGACTACAACTAATCCCTTTAATTGGTATTTATTACTTGTGATTGCATTATTTCTCTTCCTGTCAAGCACGTTAAAGCGGGCCAGCCAAACACCCGGTCAGGATGAGCTTCCTTTGCTTGTAGCAGCTGATAATTTATACACGAAAGGTGCTCCTATATCATATATCAACCCAAACCTTTTAGAAATAGCCAATCCTCATTTTAATTTAAGAAGTATTTATTATTCCTTTAAATTATTTGGCAAAAACATTGTCTCTGCAAGGCTCAGCAGTATTGTATTTGCATTTGTTGGCGTAATCCTTATATTTTTTGTTGTGCTCTCTTATTCTAAAAATGAATTGCACAATTACTTCTTGCAGTGGGCATCCATTGTAACCCTTATTTACGCTTCAACGCCTGCCGTACTCCAAGGTGCTTTGCTTTTACAAATGGATACAACAACTCTAATTCCTTCGGTAATACTCTACTTATTCGCGATTTCAAAAAATATGAATAATAAATCTTTTATGTGGAGTGTTTTATTAATTATTTTTACTGCCATAGCTCTCTGGGCTAAATTAATAACATCTGTTGTTGTTATTGCATTTTCTTTATCCTTTATTTTATTCTACATGTTATCTGCCGGTCAGGGCCAGGGTAACGATATAGAAGAAAATAAGATTCAAGATAAAAGCAAGGCGTTTAGTTTTTTGTTCAGCTCTAACCTGCTTACTGCTGTCCGAATCCTGCTGGCAATATCGTTAGGAGTATTATTATTTCTTATTTCATGGTATATTTACTGCAAGAGCACCAATGTAACATTTTCCGGGCCTTTTAAATATTTTTTCCTGTCATTTTCTTCCAACTCCAAGCAAATGTCTTCCTGGGATATTTTCCAGAATGTTTCTCAATTATTTATGTGGATCGGAGTATTTCCTTTGATATTATTTTCTGCAGTTTTAATCAATAAATTATCTGATAGCTTAAAAACAAAATCCTTAAATAAGGAAGATATTTTTATCTTCTGCGGTACTGCGCTTTTTATCGGTTACAGTTTTATAGGCGGATCAAATTTTGGATACCCTAAATACCTGATACCTGCGATCTCTTTAATATACATTCATATTGGCATTGAATTATCTAAAAACAGTTGTGATATAACGAAATTCGGAATTAAGAATTATTTAACCATTGCTGTGTTTTCATTTTTAATTACATTCTTCATTGTCGGAGACCCTTTATATACAGCAAGGTATTTATTAAAAGAGTCTATTGTTTTTGGAGTCCCAGAAAAGTTCTCTCTGTTAAAAAATATTGCAGTCAGATTAACTTTATTTTGCGCGGCATGCTTTATGTTTTATTTATTTTATCTTAAAAATATTATCCTGAGGTCAAATTTAATCATAATTTTACTAATATTATCCCTGGGTTCAAATCTGGCAATGTCCTTAAAACAAACAATTGCAAAATATCACACGGGTTTTAATTACGGCTGTATCGGCACCGCTGAGGCATCCGAATATATTCGCGCGAATACTTCGGACAATAAAATAGTTATTGTTCCAAATGAAATAGGCTATTATTTACAATCAAACCATCCCGGTTATTCCAACAATGATGTCTGGAGTAATAAAAATAATTTAGTGACTTTGCTTTCTGATGCAGCTACCCAGGGGATAGCTTACAGTATACCCACAAATACTGTTTATCAGATTAAAACCATTCTATTTGACCCTGACATACAGAAAATTATTAAAAACAATTATTCAGTAAAGAAAATCGGAACATATTACATCTGGCTCCGCACAAATAAAGGTTCAACATGAAAACACTGTTGGCGGTTAAAGAATCAGAAAAGGAAATATTTAATAATTTTGCAGCTAACTCCGGATGCTGTCATATTTTCCAATCTTACGAGTGGGGAGAAGTTAAGAGAGGCGACGGCTGGATGCCTCACCGCTATGTTGTAACAGAAGACGGGAAAATAAAAGCATCTATTTTGCTGCTTGAATTTAAAATATTATTTTATTCTATTTTATATGCACCCAGGGGGCCAATTCTTGATTACAATGATGCTGAGACATTCAATTTTCTCATTTCTGAATTAATAAAACTTCCTATTTTTAAGAATTCTATTTTCTTGCAGATAGACCCCTACGTAATCCGCAATGATAAGTTGCATAACCTTTTGGCAAATAACGGATTTTTTATGCGAAAATGCGGTTATTTTTATATTGAACAGCCAAAATACGTAGCAGTATTGGACATAAGCCCTGCTTTTGATGAAATTTATAGTAAATTCCATCATCATCACAAACGGAACATTAAAATTGCGCAAAAAAACAATATTACTGTAGAAACCAGAGATGATTACGAGGCGCTGGAAATATTTTACAAAATGCTCAAAGCAACAGGCACAAGAAAACGTTTCCTAGTGCGCCCGTTCAGTTATCAAAAAAGAGTATTTAACAATATTATAGCTAACGGAAAAGGGAAAATAATTTTTGCAAAATATAATAACGAAATAATTTATGGGCAAATGATCTTTTATTTCGGCAGCAAGAGCTGGTATATGTATGCAGCGTCAACCCTGGAACATACTGAATCAAAACCTAATTACATCCTCGTAACTGAGGTTATAAAATGGGCAAAATCATTAGGTATTACCAGCCTCGATTTCAGAGGTGCAGGAGCCTGGGATTTACCGAACCATCCCAACAGGGGGATCTATGATTTTAAAATGCGGTTCGGTTCGTCACTCTGCGAAATACAAGGAGAATACTTTATGGTTTTCAATAAAAAGCTGTTTTCTTTATACGTTATGGCAGGAGAGCTCTTAGGTAAGCTATTAAAACTGCCGGGGATTATTTCAGGTTTAATTAAAAAGCTGTTAAATATTTTTTCATCGGCTTCTTATGCGGATAAAATGACCAAGCTCACTTTTGACAAATACGGAGAAAAAGAAGAACTGGAGGAATACACCAGGCGCTTAATTGAAGACGGCCTTGGATTTGAAGAGAAATTTATTGATAAATATATAAAAAGCCCTGCCAACATACTTGTGGAAGGGTGCGGTGCGGGAAGAGAATCAATTCATCTGGCAAAAAAAGGGTTTTCTGTGACAGGCACAGATTTTCAGCCTAAAATGGTTGAATCGTCTAAAATAAATGCTCAAAAATCAGGCTTAAAAATAGATTTTAAAACAATGAATGCCTGTAGTTTGGGATTTACTGATGATAAATTTGACGCCATAGTTATATTTGGATCTACTATTGCCCATATACCAGGCAGGCAAAACAGGATAAAAGCTTTAACTGAAGCAAAAAGAGTATTAAAAAAAGGGGGAAGTATACTTATTTCAGTACCTTCCAAGCATTGTAACTACAAATATACAATTTATTTTATCGTTATGGACAATCTGCGCAGAGTTCTTAATATGTTTTTCATTAGAACCATGGAAACCGGAGACAGGTTGGCTAAGAAAGTAAGCGGGAACGTTATTTCAAAAGGCAAAAGCTTTCTCCATATGTATTCAGTAAATGAAATGATAGATGATATACATTCAGCAGGTTTAGAGTTTGTTGAAGCAAAATCAAGAAAAGAGATCATGAATGATTTAACTGCTCCAGCACAAACAGAAAAGGATTATTTTATTTACTTTTCTGCTAAGAAAATATGATTCCGGTGCTTAAATGACAGGATTACCGTGATACTTCAGTTTAAGGGATAATAATGAAAATAATAATCGACGGCAGGGAATTCATAAGGGGGAAGTTGACCGGGATAGGACGTTTTTTACTAACCTTGATGGACGAAGCTATTCCTTTAAAAACCGATTGGGATTTCACTCTTATCCTAAACCAGCACTGCGAGTATAAAGGCCGGCTTTACTCTAACCTCAAAATTATAACAATTAACGAAAAAATAACTTTATTTACCGACCAAATTCAGATCCCACTGCTAATCAATGAACTTAATCCTGATATTTTTTTTTCGCCGTATTACAAATGCCCGCTATTGACAAAAACTCCAAAGATAATAACAATACACGACTTGACTTTTTTCGCGCTAAAAAGTCATTCGGAACATGCTAAATTTATATCAAAATTGTGGTATAGAATGCATACAGGCAGTGCTTCAAAAATCATTACAGTATCAAATTCATCTGCTTCAGATATAAACAATATTTTATCCACACCAAAGGACAAAATTAAGGTAATATACAATACAATTTCTTCTATTTTTGAGCATAAAAACGAAGAAGAGGTAAACAAAATTAAATCAAAATATGGAATAAATAAAAAATACCTGCTTTATGTGGGAAATTCAAACCCGCATAAGAATTTACGTAACCTTATGGATGCATGCAACGAATTACCTGAACATACTTTAAATGAACATACCCTCGTCTTAGCTGGAATCGGAAAAGACTTTACCCTGAACAACAATAAAATTAAATGCCTGCCAATTTATTTTGTAGATGAAAGTGACCTGCCAGCCCTCTACAGCGGCGCTGAACTTTTCGTATTCCCTTCTCTATATGAGGGTTTTGGATTTCCACCGCTTGAAGCTATGGCCTGCGGGTGCCCTGTAGTAAGTTCAAACACTTCATCTTTGCCTGAAGTACTCGGCGATGCATGTATTTATTTTGACCCATACAATAGATCTGAAATAACTAATGTTATTTATTCAGTCTTAACGGATACAAGTCAACTAAAAACGCTTAAGGATAAAGGTAGGCGGCAGGCAAAGCTATTTCTAAATAATCAGAAGAGGGCATTGGATTTTATTTCTATCATTGCAGAGAGCGCATGAACTCACAAACTGATTTAAAGCATAATTACAGTAATATCTTATTAATAATAGTCGCAGGCATCGGCGACTTTCTTGAATCTATCAACGCCATAAAAACTATCAGAGACTCAAATCCTCAAACCTCTATCTCTCTTCTTGTCTCATCAAAAGTCTACGATTATGCCAAAGAATGCCCTTTTGTAAATAATGTCTACTCATTCCCTGTTTCCAAGGGTAAAGGGTATAATTTTTATAATTTAGGTACTATCATACGTATTTTTAGGGGACTGAGAAGCAAATCCTTTCAGGTTGCATTGAATTTGTTTGAAGTATCTACCTGGGGTGGAGCTGTAAGGATGGCCTTGCTTCTTAAAATAATAGGAGCCAAATATTCCATAGGCAGGAATTCGGATGGGAAAGGATTTATTTTTTCAAAAAGCATTGAGGATAATACCGATGACATATTTAACCAGGCGCATTATTTTGACCGCCTCGCAAAGCTTCTAAGCGGCGATAAAAACATCTCCAAAACGACTATGCCCTGGATATCCGATGGAGATAAAGCATCCGTCGATTCCTTGCTTCTAAGCTGGGGGTTTAAAGCAACAGATAATATATTATTGATAAATCCGGCTTCTGACAGATTAACCAGGCGCTGGCCAAAAGAATATTTTGTAAAGGTGATAGAACATTTTGCAATAAAATATTCATTTAAACCGGTCATCGTAGGGAGTTTTGACGAACAATCTATTGCTGATGAAATCCGCAGGCTTTCATCAGTCTCAGTTTATTCTGCAGCGGGAAAAGTAAAAATAGGCGGGTTGATAAGCCTGATAAGGCGTTCTAAGATAGCCTTTACGACAAACAGTGCTTCAATGCATATCGCGGGTATCTGCGGTGTCCCTTTTGTTGCACCTGCAGGGTCGGGTAACCCCTGGAGGGACAAACCAAGCGGCGAAGAAAATAAAATGATACTTCTTTGGAAAAAAATCGATTGTAACCCATGCAGTTATTGGAAATGCCCGAAAAGTAATTACATGGAATGCATGAACATCATTTCACCGGAAGAGGCGATCAGGGCCGGAGAACATCTTTTAAAAGCTCCTTTGCAATACTATAAAATAAGAACGAATAAAAGCAGAGTATTAGTAACAGGGGCAAGGCAAAGGACCGCCTTATACGTTATCCGGTCCCTTGGGATAAGAGGGTTCGAAATAACTGCGGTAGAAGCACACCTAAGTAAGTGGCTAAACTTAGGTTTTGCGTCAAAGTATGTAAAAAACAGGATTATAATGCCTAATGTGATATCTGAACCTGAAGCTCACCGCAAAAAACTGCTTGAGCTTTGCAAAGAACACGACGTTCTTTTACCTATCACCATGTATTCGCTTAAGCTGGTATCAGAGCACCTTGATGAATTCAAAAAAGTAATAAAAGTGGCCGTAGCTGATGTTGATACACTTAATAGGGCAAACAATACTGAAACAGCGCTTAGACTTGCAAATGAATGCGATATTCCGACCCCAAAAACATATTTTATTGAAAACCTTGACCAGGTAAAAGAACTTAAAGGTATTCTAAATTACCCTGTCTTTATAAAAGTTAAAGAAGAACTGGCATTGGCCCCTTTTCAAAGACATATTAAGGTATCCAATGCAGGCGAACTTTTAGATAAATACAGGCAAATCCATAATATGCAGCCGTTCCCTATGATACAGGAATTTATTGAAGGCCGCGGGATGGGGTATTTTGCTCTCTTTGATAAGAATTCACACCCAAAAGCTGTATTCGGGCATAGAAGAATACGGGAATATCCGGTAGATAACGGGCCAAGCACCTGTTGTGAAAGCTACCGTGACCCGAAAGTTATGGAATACGGCGAAAAACTTCTTAAGAAACTGAACTGGTACGGGCTTGCAATGGTTGAGTTTAAAATGGATATTAAAGATAATATGCCGAAACTGATGGAAATTAACCCCCGGGTCTGGGGCTCTATGCCTCTTGCTATAGAAAGCGGGATTGATTTCCCGTATTTATGGTATAAACTGGCTATGGAGGAAGAAATACCCCAAACTACTTCATTTAAAGAAGGGGTAAAATTACGATTTTTTCTTAATGATATGCAGGCTGCATTAAGTTCTTTAACAAAAATTAATAAAACCAGAGAATACTTTTTAGGTTTTATAAAAGACATTTTTGATTTTAAAATAAAAGACGGGATAATTAAGCTATATGATATTAAACCCGGGATAATTTATTTCGGAAAGGCGATATCATTTTTATTCAGGCTTCAAGGGAAACACGAACATGATGTTTGATCTTCATATCCATTCAAAATATTCCTATGACTCGTTTTCCGAACCGGAAGCTATAGTTAAAACCGCCAGAAAAATCGGGTTAAACGGCATAGCTATTGTGGACCATGACTCTATTAAGGGAGCCCTTGAAGCGCAAAAGTATGCAGGCAGTGATTTTTTCGTAATAAACGGTGAAGAAATATATACAAAAGAATGTGAAATAATAGGGCTTTTCCTGAAAGAAGAGGTTCATGCAAATAACGTTATGGAAGCCATAAATGAGATAAAAAAACAAGGCGGAATAGCCGTACTTCCTCATCCTTATAAAAGAGCAGCAACGATCAGTGAAAATATCCTTGAAAATATTGACGCCATAGAAGCATTCAATTCAAGAGGCGAAAATTCAAGGGCAAGCAAAAACAATGAAAGGGCCTTTGAGCTTGCAAAAAAATATAGCCTGCCTGTAATCTGCGGCAGTGATGCTCACTTTTTATTCGAGATAGGTAGGTCAGTCTGTACAATAGATACTGCTTCAGATATGACAGAGTTAAAGAATTCTATCTTAACCGGAAAAACTAAAATCGGCGGAAGAACATCATCTCTTTTAAATGAGTTCATGAGCCAGATAGTCAAAATGATAAAATTAAGAAAACCTTCCATGCTTTTAAGAGCTCCCAGGAAGATTATAAAAATGTTTTTTTGCAGGGATAAATAATGAGGATAGCAATAGACGGCAGGGCGCTAAATAAATATAAACCCGACAGTATCGGCAGTGAACTCTCTGAGGCTGTTAATTCTATAGCCGGTATCAGAAAAGATTGGGAGTTGCTTGTAATCCTGAACCAGTTCGGTGAGTTTAAACCTGTTTTACCGAACGTAAATACCTTATCCATAAAAGAATTCCTATCTTTAGCGGCAGACCAGATCGCGATACCCCGGCTTTTAAAACGCCACAATATCGATGTGTTTTATTCTCCGTATTTCAGGTGCCCCGTTCTTTCAAAGGCACGCAAAATCATAACTATCCATAACTTCACTTATTTAGTCCTGAAAGTCCTTTATGCGGAAAAAGATGTCAGCCAAAGCATAAAATTAAATATTGCCTGGAAAAAAATACTGGCTGACAGTGCCTCTAAGATAGTTGCCCAATCCCAGAATTCCGCAAATGATATTGTAAATATTTTGAAAATACGGGAAGATAAAATATCCGTTGTTTCTCCAAGTATAAGCAATAACTTTATGCCTCAAAACGAAGAAAACATTACGGCGGTAATGAAGAAATATGCCGTAACGAAACCATATATTTTATACGTCGGAAATTCAAGGCCTTATAAGAACGTCGATAACTTAGTCAAAGCTTTTGAAAAATTGCCTAAAACCTTCCGGGACGAATATAACCTGGTGCTGGCTGGTGTAGGGGAATTTAAAACAGGCTTGAAAAACTGCATTACTATAGATTTTATCCGGCACAACAACGATGACCTCCCTTCTTTATACAGCGGTGCGAAATTATTCGTATTTCCGTCATTATACGAGGGTTTTTGCTTTGCGCCTCTTGAAGCCATAGCCTGCGGCTGCCCGGTACTAAGCTCCAATACATCCTCAATGCCTGAAATATTAAATGATGCCTGCTCATATTTCAACCCTAACAACATAGAAGAGCTGTCAAAGAAAATCCATACAATCCTTAACACTACTTCGCTTTTAGAGGAATTAAGGGAAAAAGGCCTTAAGCGTGCATCCCATTTTTCAATTACGAATAGCTCAAATGAATTTATAAAACTAATAGAAACACTTATCAGCGGATAGCGTTTAGCGTAGAGCGAATAGAAAAAGCTTTTTGTCTTGTATACGCTGAATGCATAAAAATATGAATAATAAAATAAAAATAATACATATTATTACGCGCATTGATGTCGGAGGGACTGCTGATGATATTACAACTATTTTCAATAAGCTTGATAAGAACAAATACGAGCAGATACTTATCTACGGGCCGGGACAGGTTGATTTAGGCGACACAGTACGAAATTACAGGATACCCGAATTAAAAAGAGAACTATCGTTAATGGACGATTTTGTTTCGTTTTGGAAAATATACAACATAATAAATGATGAAAAACCTGCGATACTACATACCCACTCATCCAAATCCGGTTTTTTAGGAAGGTGGGCTGCCTGGCTTTTTAATCTACTAGCTACATTCCGCATTCAGCATTCCAAAATTAAGATCGTTCATACGCCCCACGGACATGTTTTTTACGGTTATGAATTTGGCAGGCTAAAAACCAGGCTTTTCATTTTATTGGAATGTCTTACTTCACCTATCACGGATAGGTTTATAGCGTTAACTGAAGGGGAGAAAAATGAGTCCGTTAAGTTCTGCCGGGTTAACCCAAAAAAATGGGAAGTGATAAACAGCGGTGTCGGGCTTGATGACGCTTTGATAGAGCAAAGCTGCATGAAAATTCAGGAAAAAAGGAAAGAGTTAGGCATTGGGTCCAATATCTTGGTTATAGGGACAGTTGCAAGGCTTGTACCGGTAAAAGGCATTATGTATTTGATCGAAGCTGTCCCTTTGATACTAAAATCATATAAAAACAGCCTTAAATTCCTTATAGTGGGAGACGGATTGCAAAAAGATGCCATAGAAAAAAGAATAAAGGAGTTGAACCTAGAAGAAAATATAATCCTTACCGGCATGAGAAATGACATATACGAGTTAATGTCCGCAATGGATATCTATGTCCAGCCTTCTCTCAATGAAGGAATGGGAATAACCCTTATCCAGGCACAAGCCGTAGGGCTTCCTATAGTTGCGTCAAGAGTACAGGGTATCCCTAATGCAATAAAAGAAAATGAAACAGGCATGCTTATCCCTCCAAAAGACCCGGCAGCTTTATCTAAAGCTGTTTTAAAACTGATTGAAAACGTGGATTTAAGAAAAAACATGAGCGCTCGGGCAAAGATCTGGGTTTGTGAAACCATAGACGGCTGCAGGCGTTTTAGCCCTGAAAGAATGATAAAGATGCATGAGAAGTTGTATGAAGAAATGATACAGGAAGTTTAAACTTACAAAAGCATGAACATCCTTATATACGATGAAAACTTTCATAACATTTACGGTACCGTTAAATACATACTGCCGGTTGTTGAGCTTTTATCCAAAAAACATGATATTACCCTATTAGGAGATAGTTATTTCGATCCTAATGATTTCAAGATGCATTATGGCATAGCTTTAAAAGATGTAAACCCGCAATACCTGGATTATAGACATTCCGGCATAAACCTTATCTCGCACTGGCAGCATATCAAAAAATGTGGCCAAATATCTGAAATAACAGAAAATTATGATGTATTTATAAATAACAAGTACGAAAACCATTGGGAAATAAAACCCAGGGCAAAACAAAATATCGGCCTTATTTACTTCCCTCTCAACCCTTACCACAGGTACCTGCAGGAGGAGCCGCATAAATTCATAAAAAATACCTTAAGAAAATTACTCTTAAGCTCGCCTAAAAAATACGACTTTGCAGACCAATACCAACAGACCGTTACAGTAAGCGATTTTAGCAAAAAGTTAGTCCAGAAGTTCTGGAATTTCAAAGAAGTCTCTGTGATATACCCCTGGATAGACATTATGGCGGAAAACAAGAAAACAGAAAAAAAGAATGTTATATGTTCAGTTTTAAGGTTCCGCTCGCATTACTCACAGCACCTGGATAGAATGATAGATAGTTTTAAAATTCTGCACAAGAGCGAAGCAAAAGGCTGGTCTTTTCATATTGCGCTCGGAATTAGGCATAGCGGTAATGAAAAAATAATACGTTATATAGAGCATTTAAGGTCTTTGGCACAGGGGTATCCTGTTTATTTTCATATAAATCTATCCAATGAAAGACTTTCGGACCTGTACGGAATGTCAAAAATATTCTGGCAAATTACAGGGTACGGAAGCCATGTTGATAAAAATCCGGAACATTTCGAACCCTTTGGCATGCCTACGGTTGAAGCTATGAATAATCAGTGCGTCCCTGTTGCTCTAAATGAGGGAGGGCAAAAAGAAATAGTGGAAAACAATATATCCGGATTTCTTATAAGCAACCTGGACGAGTTCAGGCAGGCGACTCTTTTATTGATAAATAAGCCGGAAGTTTTAAATGCTTTTTCTAAAAATGCTTATATTAGGAGTATGATGTTCTCTAAGGAGAGATTTATTTTACAGTTTAGCAAAATTCTGGATAAATTAGTATAATAAGATTATTGGGAAACCAATAATCTTTGATTACAGTGATTAGTAACTGCGTTTACAGTGACACTTCGACGGTGATTAATCATTGTGATCTTGAAGTTAATCACCGTAATCAGAAGTAAGAAATCACTGTACTCAATATGAATGAAATGAATATTATTCCTCATTCAAAACCATTTATCGGCAGTTCGGAGATTGAACAAGTATGCAAAATACTTGCTTCCGGGAAAATTGCTGCCGGCACCCAAGTATCTTTGTTTGAAAAATATTTCTCAAAATTTATGGGGCTAAAAAATGCCGCAGCTGTTTCATCCGGAACGGCAGCTCTCTACCTGGCGCTCCTTGCGCTTAAAATAAAAAATAATGACGAAGTAATAATACCGAGTTACGTATGCACTGCGGTATTAAATGCCGTTACCCTCTCAAATGCTAAACCTGTGTTTGCTGATTGCAACAGTGATGATTATAACATATCGGCAGAAGACACTAAAAAAAAGATCACAACAAGGACAAAAGCTATTATAGTTCCGCACTTGTTCGGCTTGCCTGCTGATATTAAAACAATATGTTCTTTTGGCATACCGGTAATTGAAGACTGCGCTCAAACTCTTTCGGCGGATTGTTACGGCAAAAAAGCTGGCCAGTGGGGAGAAATATCGATATATTCATTTTATGCAACAAAACCTTTTACGACAGGTGAAGGCGGGATGGCCCTGTCAAACAATAAGAAATATACTGAATTTATTATCGATTACATCAATTATGATGAAAAAACGGATTTAGAACCAAGGTTTAACTTTAAAATGACTGACTTCCAGGCCGGGCTGGGCATAATCCAGCTTAAACGGTTACCTGATTTTCTTAAAATGCGTAAAATCATAGCAAACAAATACAACAAAGCATTCTCAGAAAAGGGATTACTGCTACCTGTCTCTTATCCGGAAAAAGAACATACTTTTTTCAGGTACGTTATCGGCAATGTAGCTAAGATAGATAAAAAGCTTTCAGCTTTTCAAAAAAAGGGTGTTACGGTGCGAAGACCTATTTTCATGCCTTTACACCTATACTTGAAAAAGAAAGGTTTTATCAATTCCGAAAAAGCCTGGAATACTTCTATATCACTTCCAATCTACCCGCAAATGACAAATAAAGAGATAGATAAAGTAATAGAGATTGCAGACGATATTTTATAGCGTATAGAATCCCCATGTTTAAGGTGTAAGGGATAAGGTCTAAGGTCTAAGATTTAAAACTTACCCCTTACACCTTGTTCCTTATCCATGTTTTTATACGCTTTCCGCTGCACGCTAATAAAGGATTCTTAATGATAGTAGGTATTCATCAGCCGCAGTTTATGCCCTGGTTGGGTTATCTGGACAAAATACTTAAGTCCGATATTTTTGTATTCCTTGATGATGTGCAATTTAAGAAAAATGAATGGCAAAACAGGAACCGTATAAAAACCGCTCAAGGGCCTCAATGGCTGACCGTCCCCGTTTCATTCCACTTTCCTGAAAAAATAACAGAAGTAAAGATCAATAACGAAACAAACTGGAAAAAAAATCACAACAATGCTTTTATTACAAATTATACAAAGGCAAAGTATTCTAACGATATTGTAATGCTTTTTTCTGATGTTTATGGAAAAGACTGGGAATATTTATCAGAACTTAACATTCAAGTTACCCTTAAGCTAATGGGATACCTGGGAATAAAAACTAAAACATTACGCTCCTCAGAAATGGAAACCACGGGCACTTCAACAGAAAGGCTGGTGAGCATCTGCCGGCAATTAGAAGCTGACATATATCTATCTGGAGCGGGCGGGAAAGATTACCTTGAGGAAAACAAGTTTTCCGAAGCTAATATCAAGGTTATTTTCCAGGAGTTCAAACATCCTGTTTATCCACAGTGTTTCGGAGAATTCATTTCAAACCTATCGGCCATTGACCTGTTATTCAATTGCGGCCCGGACAGCAGGGATATACTTATTAGATAAGGGTTAAGATATAGATTATGGAAAAATAAGAATTTTTACAGTTAGTTTAATCTCTTTACCTTTATTTTAATCTGTACCATGAACGCTAAATAATATATGGATAACTGATGAAACGTGTGTTGGCACTCCTATTTATACTGCTACTTTTGGCCGAGGTTTTAAATGCCGGGATGCAGAGAGTATCATGTATTATTCATCTACATTCTTCTTTCAGCTACGACAAATTCCTGTCTTTAGCGGAAATAGCAGGTGAACTGCACAATAAAAACATCGACGTATTAATGCTGACCGACCATGCGTCCGTACACCTTGAATACGGGCTATGGCCATTTGAAAATTTGTTAAAAAGAACGTATTCTGATAATTCCGTTATAAAAGCGGGCCCGGAAAAATACTTTTTAGAAATAAAGAAAGCTGAAATTGATAATCCAGGCCTGATGATAATTCCGGGGGTTGAAGCAAATGTATTCTACTACTGGACAGGAAACCCGTTCCGCGGAAAGCTTACCTTAAATGATTGGAATAAGCACATGCTTATAATCGGGCTGGAGAAACCTTCCGATTATTATAGTTTACCCATTCTTGCCAACCCTCATTACAAAAAATTCAATGCTATCCTTTTATGGCCTGTTATCCTGATTTTTGTAGGGTTTGTATTAGGATATAAAAATATATTTTCCTTATTTATTATAGTCACCGGAATGCTGTTTCTATTAATAAACTACCCTTTTACCAGCGCCGAATTTAACCAGTATTACGGGCACAAAGGTGAAAAACCGTATCAAAACCTGATAAACTATGCCAACCAGAAAGGAGCTTTAACCTATTGGGCTCATCCTGAAGCTCCGAATTACGACAATCCTCAAAATCTTGGCCCTGTGAATGCTATTACAAAAAAATACCCGGAAAGCATTTTAAATACCTTGGATTATACCGGCTTTGCCATTTATGCGGAAGGCTATAGGGCTGTCGGCCAGCCTGGAGGCTTCTGGGACCAGGCTTTATTAGAGTATTGCAGTGGAAAAAGGGCAAAGCCTGTCTGGGCTATCGGCGAACGTGATTATAGCACGGATAAAACAATATTAGCTGCGTTATTTAATGAGCTCTGGGTAAAAGACAAAACCAAAGAATCGGTCATGGAGAGCCTTAAAAACGGGAATTGTTATACCGTCTGGAAAACACCCGACTGGGGTTTAACTCTTGATGATTTTTATGTTTCAAACGGGAAAGATACCGCAGTCTGCGGGCAGGAAATACAATATCTCGGCCCGCCAAGGATAAGTTTATCCGTAGGCTCGACAGACAACAAAGAACATAAACTCAGCATTAAGCTGATAAAAAACGGAGAAATACTGAGGGTGTTCGAAGGCGCCACACCCCTGAAAATAATCTACGATGATACGTCAAATTTTGATGCGGGAAAAAGTTATTACCGGCTTGTCGTTGAAGGCCAGACAAATTGCCATATAGCGCTCAACCCCGTTTTCGTTAAAAAGTGAATTTATTTGATTTTTATGATATAATAGGGACGATAAATATTGTTCCTTGATTACGGTGATTAAACGGCAAGATTATAGTGATAAATCTTTGACGTAGCACCGTAATCAGTTTTTAAAAATCGCTGTAATCAACCAGGATGCTATGTACGAAAAATATTGGAACTTAAATGAAAACCCTTTTGAGAACACTCCTGATACTAAATTCCTTTACAACTCCCTCCAACATGAAGAGGGGCTCAACCGTATGCTTTATGTAGTAAAAGAAGGAAAAGGAGCAGGCCTTTTGACCGGTGTTTACGGCTGCGGGAAAACGCTGCTTGCACGGGCACTTATGAAAGAGCTTGAGAGCTCGATTTATAAAGTGGCGATACTTACAAACCCGAGGCTTGACGACATCGAGATGCTGAGGATGATAGCTTACCACTTGGGCACGACCCAACCCCCGACCCATAAAGCGGATGTACTTATAACTCTTGAAAAGATATTTCGGAATAATTTAAGCGATGGCAAAAAAACAGTTGTAGTTATTGATGAGGCGCATGCTATAGAAGACAAGAATATCTTTGAAGAAATACGGCTTCTCTTGAATTATCAGCTGGAAGATAAATTCCTTCTTACGCTCCTTATCCTGGGCCAGCCGGAACTCAAAGAAAAAATCGAAGCGAACAAGCAGTTGAACCAGAGGATAGCGATGCGTTTTTTTCTGCAGGCCCTGGAAAAAAATGACACTGACAATTACATAAGGTTCAGGCTTAAAAAAGCCGGAGGGAACCAGGACCTATTCACAGCCGAGGCCATGGCTTTGATACATGAACGCTCAGGGGGTATACCAAGAAGGATAAACCAGTTATGCGATACGTCTTTGCTTACAGGCTACGGAAAAGAGGCGAAAACTATCGATAAAGATATAGTTCAGGAAACAATAAGCAGTTTGTCATTGTGACACTGAATAGAATAAAACCAGGGATAGGGGGTAAGGTGTAAGGGATAAGTGAGACCGAGGTTTTTCTTACACCTTACTCTTTACACCTTATCCCTGAAGTCAATGGAGATGATCATGAAAATTCTTGCCATAGGATCACATCCGGACGATATTGAGTTTGGCTGCGGGGGTACGTTATGCAAACTTTCAAGAAACGGGCATAAGATAAATATTCTTGTTATGACAAAAGGGCATCACGGCGGGGATGAAAGAATAAGGGAAAAAGAGCAGGAAAAATCCGCAAAGATGCTAAATGCGAAATTGATCTGGGGAGGGTTCACAGACACTCAGATTCCGATAGTAAAAAGTACAATAAACCTCATCGAACACCACATCAAAGAAATACAACCGGATATTATTTTTGTGCCGTTCCGGGAAGATACCCACCAGGACCACAGGGCGGTTTCCCGTGCGACCCTTACGGCTACGAGATATATAAAGAATGTCCTGTTCTACGAAGGGCCAACGACCGTCAATTTCTCGCCGGCAAGCGTTTTTGTAGATATAGGTTCTGTATTCAATAATAAACTTAAGCTCCTTAAAGCGCATAAATCACAGGTTTTTGCTACAAGGATAGCTGACCTCTCAATCCTGGAGAGCGTTCATGCTACTGCAGTTTTTCGAGGCCTGCAAAACAGGGTTAAATTTGCCGAAAGCTTCGTACCGTTAAGGATGCAAGTATTTTTGTAGAACCAGCTTACAGCTGAAGGTATTTATGAAAGATAACGATCACTGGCGGAAAGCGTATTATGTATTATTAGCAATACTTCTTGTCATTTTAATTCAGCCGAGCGGCGGAACCTGGGCTTTTTTATTGGGTGTGCGGTGGTTATATATCCTAATGCTTTCCTTCGTCTGTGCACAGCTTCTGGTACCTGTTACGATAAAGCTTGCCTTTAAATACGGAGTTTTAGACCATCCTGACCAAGAAAGGAAAATACATAAATCCCCTATCCCGAGGATAGGAGGCACCGCGATATTTTTAGCCATCATCCTTACCTGCTTAAGAAATTTTAAGTTTACCCCGGAGTTCACAAGCCTGATAATAGGAAGTTCCATTATCTACCTGACGGGATTTATTGACGATATCCATCCTCTTTCAGCAATGACGCGCATAATCGCACAGCTTATCGCATGTTTTATAGTTATAAACAGCGGGATTTGCATGACGATTATTCCCTATGGCGTTCCTTTTAAAAAAACCATAGAAGTAGTTCTGACCGTAATCTGGCTTATAGGGATAGCAAATGCCCTGAATTTTTTAGACGGAGTTGACGGCCTGGCCGCCGGAATGACGGCTTTGTGCGCTTCCCTTTTCTTTGTTATTTCACTTCCCACCCATCAGAAGCACCTTGGTTATTTATCAATAGCAATTACCGGTTCATGCCTTGGTTTTTTGACATATAACTGGAAACCTGCTGTGGTATATATGGGCGATGCAGGCGCCACCTTCTTGGGGTTTTTACTTGCAGGACTTTCAATAATGGGCGGCTGGGCCTATAACAGCCCGTTGGTATCCTGCGCTACGCCTATATTAATACTAGGTATACCTATTTTTGACATGATATATATTACGATTTCAAGGATAAAGAACGGGCAGGTAAAAACATTCACCCAATGGCTCGAATATACCGGAAGAGACCATTTCCATCACAGGCTTATGCATCTTGGTTTATCCGAAGTCCAGACGGTTATTTTTATCCTGGCTGTTAATCTTTGCATCGGCCTTGGAGCTATTGTGGTAAGGGATACCGAAACCAGGTACACATTCATAGTTCTTTTTCAAAGTACTTTAATATTCTTAATAATAACGGTTTTAATGATACTTGGAAAAGACAGGACTATAAGAATTATAGAGAATAATAAATGAATTTTAAAGTTTTATTTTATATATTGCTATCTTTCATGTTATTCCTGCCAGGCCTTTCTCAGGCAAGAATAAATATTTTTGACCCTTGGCATCCGGGGCAGGATTCCGCAATTGGAGATGTCAATTCGTATCAATCTGTATTTACTTTTAAAAGCGGAACAAATTTCTTTGAACTTCCTGTACATTTCACTTACATTGCAACCGACAAAACAGAAGCAGGCGGTGCCTGGGGAATAAAATCAGCAGGTGGTAAAACAGGGATTAATGACCTCCAATTAGGCATTAAATACCAATTAATGGACGGGCTAGGAAATAAGCCGGCGGTGCTAGGAGAAATAGCAGCGTCGCTTCCTACGGCAGACTCTACCCGGGAGCTTGGGCTTGGCTCTGCGGGATTTTATGTGCATTGGGCGTTAGAAAAAAAGTTTGAAAATATCGTAGGTTATTTTGGCCTGGGGCTCGGGATTTTCGGCGAAAACAGCGATAAGGTCAAGCAAGGCAATATATTTATGTACCATATCGGAACAAGCTTCCCCTATAAGAATAAATACAGGTTACACACCGAACTTAAAGGTTATAACCACAGCAACACCAAAATTAACGGAGTGGAGTTTTTGGATTCATATCAAGAAATGTATTTTGCCCCTGGAGTTAACTACTTCTGGAAAAAGAAGCATACATTATCCGCTTCCTTATTAATTGGTTTAACATCCAAATCCAACGATCTAGGCTTATTTCTAGCCTGCAATTTCTAAATGCACAGCGTTTAGCGTAGAGCGTAGAGCGAATAGGAATATCAAAGTCTGATAGGTTTTAGCTTTTCTAAACCCTAAACGCTATCCGCTGTACGCTAGAAATAATATGGAACCTATTCTAAAGAATATCGACCTTCACGTACATACCACTTATTCTGACGGCTCCTTTAAACCCGCTGAAGCTGTACAATATGCAAAAAAAATGGATCTAGCTGCCATAGGCATAACAGACCACGACATAACCGACGGCATACCGGAGGCTATAGAGGAGGGAAAAACTCAAGGTATTGAAATCATTCCAGGAGTTGAACTGTCATCCGGCATAGGAAACAACCAGGAATTGGAGCTGCATATCTTGGGTTACTTCATTAATTTTGAAGACCAGCCATTTCAGGAAACACTGCTTAATTTCAGAAAAGCCCGTTTAGTAAGGGCACAGAATATCCTAAAAAAACTCAGTAAAGAAGGCGTCTACCTTAAAGAATCAGATATTTTCAAGGACCATGAAAAAGGGTCTATAGGAAGGCTTCATTTTGCCAAGGTAATGCTCGAACAGGAGTATGTAAAAGATATATCTGAAGCATTTAAAAAGTACCTTGGCTATAACAAACCCGCCTATGTGCCAAAATACCGTTTAAAAGTTGAAGAAGCCATAAAAATGATATTAAGAGTAGGCGGCATTCCTGTCCTTGCTCACCCTGTAATAGGAAGTTACCACGTCAAAAATATTCTAAAGGACCTTGTAAATTTCGGTCTTAAAGGCATAGAAGTCTGGCATATAAAACACCCTCCAGTTATTACTGAAGAGTTTACTCAGATAGGCAATAAATTAGGGCTTGTTTTGACAGGCGGTTCTGATTGCCATGGACAAATGGTGGATGGATCCGCGATAATGGGAAAGGTCAATGTCCCTTATAGCGTTTTAGATGGCCTTAAAAGAGCCAAGCAGGATATCGATAAAGAAAATATGCTAAAAAATGTTGTGTAATGATTTAATGTGTTGTATTTTAAATGATTAATTTAAAATATATAAAGTTATACATTAATTATTATGAGCTATCTTTTTATACTTTAGTACTGCCAATATAATCCAACCGCAGAGCAAACCTACGAGAGCTCCAAATAAAACATCTATCGGAAAATGAGCTCCTAAATAAATCCTTGAAATTCCAACAAGAATTGCTATTAGAAAGAATAGGATCCGGTAGTTTTTGAACCTGGAGCTTAGGAAAACAGCTGCACCGAACGAAGATTGTGTATGGCCGGACGGAAATGAACACCTGTAAAGCTTTTCTCCAAGTACATGTACTTGATCGCCCCATAATGTCAATGGTCTTACCCTGGCACACATTTCCTTAAGACTGTGAACAATTATAGCTCCTGCAAGGACTATCACTAAACCGATGATAAACTCTTGCATAAAATACTGTCGCCTGTAATGCCATAAGATGAACCCGACTATAACTGCCAGAGGAAGCCCGTTGCCTATAAAAGAGAAAGCCATCATAATATAGTCCAGTATTTTGGATCTTATACCCCTGTTTATTATCCAGAAAAACTTATAGTCCAGGTTAAGAAGCGCCTGCTTTAATGTCAATTGCGGTGGCAATATGGCAGATGTATATGTCATTTCCATTTTTTCAGGCATAAAACCCTTTCCGTACCACAGCCAAAAAATCCTTATTTTTCTTCCTTTTCTAAATATCTCTACCGGCTCAAGCTTTTGCCACGATTTAAAAGGGAAGAGTACGGTCGGGTCCTGATAAAAATTGCTGTTACAGACAAAAATGCCGTCTTTGTCTTTAAGTTCCGATATATCTCTCTGCCAGAAACCATAGGCATCTATCCTCCCGCTGAAACAATATATCCTGGGGTTTTGCGGTACATAGAACTTAAGCTGGCTTGCCAGATAATGCCTGTGAGTAAATATGAAAGGGACAGATTTCCTTTCATCCTGAGCTTGTCGAAGGATTTCGTTTATTCTTTCCCCGGCAAGATCCCAGCCGTACGTATCATTAGTTATATCCACTTTTTCGGCTTTTGTTATACCGTCTTCTATTTTCATAGCTTCTTTCTTGGTCAAAAACATCTCAGGTGGAAGTATCTTGTACATCGCCTGCAGCGGGACTAAAGCCGTCAGAAATAAACCAAACCCCCAGGTAAAATAAGTGGTTACCCTGAGCCATCTCTTATTCCAGTTCGATACTGTAAAATGGGCAACACCTATCACCAAAACAAGGTATCCTGTGGCAGGCCAATGGGGGAGTATTTCATTGAAACTTGCAATGCCGTTGAACAGGAAAAGCGTCGGGAAAGAAAAAGAAAAGAGGAACAGGTACTTTTCGTTCAGTTCTTCTGAAGTGACTTCTAAAGAAGGCCCCTTTTTAAAAAACCTGGCCTTTATTAGCTCAAAAGACCTTGCGGCAATATAAAATAGTACAAACCAATAAATAAGGAAAAGAAAAGGAGATATATATCCTGCCTGAGCACCGAGGCATTTGCCTAAAAGCATGAATGAAAACTTTGGCGTCTGTTTACCGAAACCATGCTGCAGCTGGTAACCGAAAGAAGCCCAGCTGTTAGTTAAATTCCAGATCACTACAGGGCTAAAAATAAAAAATGCAATTATTAGGGACAGGTAAAGGTCCGTTCTTTTCAACTGGTTTAGATATTTTTTAGAACAAATAAGGAAAACAAGAGAAGACGGTATCAAAAGCACCATATTATACTTGCTTAAGAGCCCAAGCCCCAGAACTACACCCATCAAATACCAGTTTAAAGATGCGGAGGTTTTAATCAGTTTCCAAAACAGATAGATGTAGAGCATCCAGAAAAAGGCAAGCGGTGAATCCGGCACGGTTAAGACTGCACCTAAAAAAGAAAAGACAGGAGTTATGTTTATCAGAAGTATGCTAAAAAATGCTATTTTATCATCAAACATATCCTTTGCCAGAATAAAAATTATGATGCTCGTTAAAAAAAACAGGGCTACGGCAGGAAAACGGACTGCAAATTCGTTTATTCCTAATACAGAACCGAATAGCTTTATTATATAAGCGATCATCGGCGGGTGGTCAAAATAAGAAAGCTGCAGATTCTGGCTGAATGCAAAATAATGTGCTTCATCGTCGCCAAGGCCGATACGGCCAATTACAAATAAACGCAGCAATGCTGTGGCTGATATCAAGAGCCAAAATGAAGCGGTGTATTTGATTGATCGATTGAGTATTTTCATATTCTTTAGCGTCTGCTGTAGAAGGTTTCAGGCATCTGGCAGCAGGAGTCAGTAAAGACAAAAATAGCTATTTTTACTGAAGCCTGAAACCTGATGCCTGATACCTTTTCTATGATAGTAGTTTCAGTTTCCATACCCTGAATAAGTATTTTAGCAAAGTGGATGTTTTTAACTTTGATTCTCCACTTAGCCGGGGCATGAATTCTATAGGCACTTCAAGCAATCTGAGGTTATATTTCTTTGCATAAAAAAGGACCTCGGTTACAATGAAAGGATCCCCTGCTTTTAAATGCGGGAGTATTTTTAACAGTGCTTCTTTTTTAAACATTCTAAATCCAGAAGTAGGGTCACAAATGTTTATTCCAAGAACCATAGACAGGTAATTCCTTGCGAATGCGCTTATTAACCTTCTTAAAGCGGTCCGTTTTTCATCTTTCCCTTCTTTTACGTAGCGGGAGCCTATTACTATATCTGCGTCTTTTATTTTTTCTTTAAAACTCCGGATAAATCTGGGGGGGTGTGAAAAGTCAGCGTCCATCTCAACTATGAGGTTTGCTCCCATTCCAAGCGCTTTCTTAAACCCGTCAATGCCTGCCCAGCCTCTTCCTCTATTTTCTTTTCTGAGCAGTAAATGAACCCGTTTGTTTTCATTTGATAAGCTTTCCACTGTCTGGTAAGTTTTGTCCGGAGAAAAATCGTCAACGACAAGTATCTCTATTTCAAGAGGGATATCAAGTATTTCTTTTATAAGCTGCCCGATGTTCCCTGATTCGTTATAAGTAGGTATGACAACTACTATATCCATAGAAAATTTATAGTTAAACTACTAATATGTTTTGACCGAAGGAACTTAAAAATGCTTTCCACACCGCAGCAGGTTCAATTAATTCCATACAACTAGGTTTCTTTTTACAGTCAGCTATGTAACAACAGACACAGCCGGCAGGGGAGACTATTTTCATGCAGCGGCCGTAGGCCTCGATCTCACTTGCAGAGGTCGGGCCGAAGAGCGCCACGACATTCTTTTTTAACCCCAGGGCCGCATGCAGGGCCAAGGTATCGCCTGTAATGACTATATCGCAAAGGTTAAGCAGGGCAAAAAAATCATGAATGGAATTAACACCCGTATTTACAGCTTTGTTCGCAGATCTTTTTATTATTTCAGCTATAAGCTCTTCTTCATTTTTATTTCCAAAAAGAAGTACCTTGCCGCCCGTCGCATTGATACGCTTTATTATCTCAAGGTATCCGTTCACAGTCCACTTTTTCATGACCCATCTTTTACCTGCCCCAGGATTGATACCTACAACAACCCTGCCTTTAAGGCCGTGCCTCTGGGCAAACTTTTCAGCTTTTTCCATAGATTCTTTTTTTAAAATAGTACATATCTCGTAATCGGATTTAGGCAAGCCGGTTATCTTTGACATGTAGTATTGGTAAGTTTTTTTATTTGCTTTCTTAAGATCATCAAATGCGCTCATTTCAAGCCATTTTTTCGCATAAGCATTTGAATATTTGACATTCCTGCACTTATCCAGGTAAAAGCCTATTTTTATATTTGCGATCGCCAACGTAGCCAGGCTCAGGCTTGTTGGCGAAAGATCGAGATTGACCGCTATGTCAAATTTTTCGGCAGTAATATGGGAGAAGATATCCTTATCAAGCGTCCATATCCTGTCAACATAAGGGTTCCCGTCAAGGATATCCACGGATTCAGGAGCAACAAGCCAGGTTATGTATGAGTTTTTGTATTTATCCTTCAGGCCCGGCAGTAAAAATGTAGTCCTTAAAACATCTCCCATAGCATCGAGTTTTACTATTAATATCCTTGTATGTTTTTTTAAATTCGAAGATATCGTAATATAGTTTTTGCAGTCGGAGCAATGAATCCCGCTTTTTTTGTGGAATTTACACGGCCTGTCCAGAGAAAAATGGATGCAATTTGTTTTTATCATTAGAGATGTCTCCTGCCGGATGGATTCTTCTAATAAATATAAGTAAAAATAGCAAATTTTTATTCAACCGTCAAATTTGATATAATGAAAACACTTATGTTAAAGAATAGGTTAAATATTCTCAAAAATTTACTATTAAAATATAAACGAGTCCTTATCGCATACTCCGGCGGAGTTGATTCATCTTTTCTTCTCTATTTTGCTGCAAAAACCCTTGGACCAGGCAATGTTCTTGCAGTCACTGCTTTAAGCGAAACATATCCGTCAAACGAATTGAAACTTTCCAGGTCTTTTTCAAATAAATTAAAAATTAAGCACGTAATTATAAAGACCAGAGAACTTCAAAATGACAGATTTTCCAAAAATCCGTTTAACAGGTGTTTTTATTGCAAAGATGAACTTTTCCGCAAACTTTCATTTATCGCAAAAAAACAAAAAATGGTGCTGTGTGATGCAACGAATTATTCCGACCTCAAAGACTACAGGCCCGGACAAAAAGCCGTAAAAAAATGGAATGTAAAGTCGCCCCTAAAGTCATCGGGTTTTTTAAAAAAAGACATAAGAAAATACAGTAAGGAATGCGGCCTCTCAACGTGGAACTTGCCAGCTCAGGCCTGCCTTGCATCAAGGATTCCCTATCACACAAAGATAACTGCTAAGACCCTTAAAAGAATTGAGGCAGCAGAAAATTTCCTAAAAAAACTTGGCTTCATGAATCTACGCGTAAGGCACCATGGAGATATAGCTCGAATAGAGCTTGGCAAGACCGAGATAAGGGATATCTTTAGAAATAAAAATATCCAGAAAATATCTGCATGTTTAAAAAATTTAGGCTGGCATTACATTGCGGTCGATATAGATGGTTACCGGACTGGAAGTCTGAATATCTTTTAGGGGTGACCAAAAGCACCCCTTGATTACTGTGCTTGACTACATGATGACAGTGATAAGGCCTTTAAGTATCATTGCAATCCTTCGGCTTCGTTCAGGATGGTGAGCTTGCCGAACTATCGCAGTTTTGAATAACTGTAATCGCGGCTTTCTTCTTAGAAGAAGAAAGCCTATTTACAAAGATAAAATAATTTAGTAATATTTTCTTACAATTAAATTAAAAAAACCCGGTAATCAAATAATGCAGCTCACAACCCCATACTATCTAATCGACGAATCAAAACTTCTAAAAAATTTATTAAAAATTAAATATGTCCGCAACACCTCCGGTGCAAAATCCGTCCTTGCACTTAAATGTTTTTCCACCTGGTCGGTATTTAGCCTTATGAACAAATACCTGGACGGCACCACCGGCAGTTCTCTGTACGAAGCAAAGCTGGGGCATGATAAGTTTGGCAAAGAGGTACATGCCTACTGCGTGGCTTTTTCTAAAAGCGACATCAACAGTATAAAACAATACGCCGATAAAATAATATTTAATTCCTTATCTCAATTAAAGTTTTTTTACGACACTGTAAAAGGCATCAAACTGGGATTACGCGTCAACCCGGGAACCAGTTATTCTCATTTTGACCTCGCAGACCCGGCAAGAAAATATTCCAGGCTTGGCGTGATTGACAAAAGATCCCTGCAAGAAGCAATTCCCCTGATAGACGGCTTAATGTTCCACTTTAACTGCGAGAATGATGATTTCAATAATTTTTCTTCTACTCTTGACCATATAGGAAAAAATTATGGAGAAACCATTGAGAAACTGCGCTGGGTAAGCCTAGGCGGAGGGCTCTATTTTACTAAAGACGGCTATCCTATTGACAACTTCTGTGCTAAATTAAAGGAATTCAGCAAGAAATTCGATGTGCAGGTTTATCTTGAGCCAGGAGAAACAGCTATTACTAACTCTGCCGAACTTGTGACGTCAGTCCTTGACATAGTCCATAACGAAGTAGATATAGCCATTGTAGACGCTTCGGCCGAAGCCCATATGCTGGATTTACTTATATACCGAATACCCGCAAAAATATTAAATTCAGGCAAAGGGTATTTTAAATATATTATAGCCGGCCGTTCATGCCTTGCCGGAGATACTTTCGGGACCTTTAATTTCAAGTCAAGATTAAAAGTAGGCAGTATGGTCAGGCTATCGGATGCAGCAGGATACACTATGGTGAAAAAAAACTGGTTTAACGGTCTTCAAATGCCGTCGATTGTGGTCAAGAAGCTGAATGGTTCTGTGAAAATAGTTCGTGCTTTTACATATAAGGATTATTTAGATAGTCTTTCTTAACAAAAACAGATAAAGATAGAGATTAAGAAAAAATATATTTTTGAAGTTCTTTATCTTTGTCTTAATCTATCACTACTTCGTTAAGTGAGGTTTGTCATTGCGAGCCAGAGGCGAAGCAATCTCGACGTTTTGGAGATTGCCACGTCGCTTCGCTCCTCGCAAAGACACCGAAGAAGAAAGAGTGTCGTATGATATTCGACTTAACGAAGTAGTGCTATAAGTTGTTACTTTTTGGAGGTTTTTCTATTATGAAGAAAAATGTAATGATCATAGGGGCAGGCGGAGTAGCCCATGTTGCCGCGCACAAATGTGCTCAAAACAATGATATCCTTGGAGATATTTGCATAGCATCAAGGCATTTAAATAAATGCGATGCAATAATTGAAAGTGTCAAAAGAAAAAACAGTATGAGGGATAAGACTAAAAAAATCTATTCGCGAAAAATAGATGCATACAATATACCTGCGATGGTGGATTTGATCAAAGAGACAAATACAGAGATAGTAATTAACCTTGGAGTTGCCTTCATAAACATGTCTGTCCTTGAAGCCTGCCTTGGAGCAAGGGTAGTTTATATGGATACAGCTATTCATGAAGAACCCGGCAAAGTATGCGAAAACCCGCCGTGGTATGCTAATTATGAATGGAAACGCAAAGACCGCTGTAAAAGAAAAGGGGTAACGGCTATTCTTGGAGTTGGTTTTGACCCCGGCGTAGTAAACGCCTGGTGTGCACTTGCCGTCAAACACCATTTTGACAAAATAGATACCATCGATATAATGGATGTTAATGCCGGCATCCACGGTAAGTATTTTGCAACGAATTTCGACCCTGAAATAAACCTTAGGGAATTCAAGAAAGTCTGGACCTGGCTAGACAGGAAATGGGTTGAAGAAAAGATACACACTGTAAAGCAGCTATATGATTTCCCCGTCGTAGGGAAAATGCCTATTTATCTCAACGGGCATGATGAGCTGCATTCATTGTCAAAAAATATTGATGCAAACAGCATACGGTTTTGGATGGGTTTTAGCGAGCATTATATAAATGTTTTCAGCGTTCTTTCAAACATAGGGCTTACTTCAGAAAAACCGGTAACAGTTGACAGGATGCAGGTCGTACCATTAAAGCTTTTAAAGGCTGTACTCCCGGACCCGCTTTCTCTTGCACCGAACTATACAGGAAAAACCTGTATCGGGAACCTGATCAAAGGAGAGAAAAACGGAAAAAACAAGGAAATATTCATATATAACACTTGTGACCACCAGGAGTGCTACAAAGAAGTCGAATCCCAGGCAATCAGCTATACAGCGGGCGTGCCGCCCGTCGCAGCAGCTATACTCGTGGCAAAAGGCGACTGGGAAACAAAAACGATGGTCAATGTTGAAGAATTGAACCCTGATCCTTTCATAGAATTATTGAATAAAATGGGGCTTCCTACGCAAATAAAGGATATTAAACCCTAATATAATAATTTATTTTAGCACCTATACACCTTTTTGACTTTGTCTACCTATCGTAGTTAAGGCTGTTGAACATCCAACCAACGTCCATAAATTTATTATTTTTTATCATAAAAATAATTTTATTAATTACTTTGCATTTTATTTTTTTATTTTGTAGAATTTACCATTACATTGAAGCAAGAAAAAGGAAATTTCTAATTAAATGAAAAAACAGAACAGGGCACCTCTTTTTGAAACCCTTCTTTCACGCTCCAAAAGGCATGTAACATCATTCCATACCCCAGGCCATAAAAATGGGCGCAGCATAGATAAACGTTTACGCTCCTTTACGGGCAAGAGCGCCTATTATTTTGATGTAACTGTTTTTCCTGAAGTTGATTCTTTGCATGACCCAACAGGAATAATAAAGAAGGCTCAGGAGCTGATGGCCCTCGCTTACGGGGTTTCTCATTCGTTCTTTCTTGTAAACGGATCTTCTGTAGGTAATATGATCATGTTCATGTCTGCCTGCAAACCCGGCGATTCGGTGATAATTTCAAGGAATGCACACAAATCCGTTATGTCCGGAGTGATACAATCCGGGCTTTGGCCAATTTGGCTACAACCTAAAGTCGACCAAAACCTGGACATAGTATTCGATTCATCGCCTGAACAGATAGAAGCGGCTATAAAGCAATACCCTGAATCAAAAGCAGTTTTTGTAACAAGCCCTACGTACAACGGAATAACAACTAACCTGGCAAAAATAGCCGAGATCTGCCATGAAAACGGAAAAGTACTATTGGTCGATGAAGCTCACGGAGCTCATTTAAGGTTCCACTCAAACCTGCCGGTTTCCGCCACAGAAGTAGGCGCTGATCTCTGTGTTCAATCCACGCACAAAATGCTGTCTGCCTTGTCCCAGGGTTCTGCCCTTCATTTCAATTCTGAATTACTTGATATAAAACGCGTAAAAAAAATAGTATCACTTTACCAGACAACCAGCCCGAATTATTTGATCCTTGCAAGTTTAGACCTGGCGCGCAGACAAGCTGTACTTCAGGGCGAACAAATGCTTGATAAGGTTATAAAAGCCGCAGAATACGGCAGAAAAAGAATAAACCAGTTAAAAAGCTATTCCTGTTTCACAAGACAAGAGATAAATAAACACGGCTTTGACCTCGATGTAACAAAATTAACCATAAATGTGACCCGGACAGGATTTTCCGGTTACTATATTGCGGATATTTTAGCAAAAGAGTATAATATCCAAGTTGATTGTGCAGACATCTTCAATTTAATAGCGATTATGGGAATAGGCTCAGACTTAAGCGACGTAAAAACCCTTGTCGATGCCCTTACGGACATAGAACAAAAATACCACGGACATCAGGAAAACTGGATATTACAGATACCTTCACTACCTACTGAAATGGTCATGATGCCAAGAGAGGTTTTTTTGTCAAGAAAAACCAAGCGTGTACATATAACTAAGGCTGCAGGCCAGATCGCAGCCCAGACACTTACTCCATACCCTCCAGGAATACCCATTTTGATACCCGGTGAAAGAATAACAAAAGAAATATGTGATTATCTTATGGACTTATCCGCAAAAGATATAAGGATAAGCGGGCAGGAAACAGAAGAACTTCGCACAATTAAAGTAGTCGCATCACATTAGTGATATATCTTGCCGATGTGGTAATAATAAAAAGGGAGATAAAACAACAATGAACCAGACAGAGCTGAAAAAGCTAAGGAAATTATTACTTGAAAAAAGAGATGACCTGACTCAGGTCGTAAAAAGCAAAAAGGAAAGAGACCTGCAGGACGTAGAAATCGGAGATGAAATAGACAGCGCATCTCAATCCGTGGAGAAAGAAATACTTTTTGAGTTGACAGACAATGAAAAGGTGATGCTCGACAACATTGAATCAGCCCTAAGCCGTATTGAGAAGGGAACCTTTGGGAAATGCGAGTCCTGTGGGCAGAAAATAGCGATACCGAGGCTTGAAGCACTTCCGTGGGTCAGATATTGCATAAGCTGTCAGGCAAAAACGGAAAAGGCGTAAAAAGCAGGGGATAGGGGCAAGGGTTCAGGGTGCAGAACTTATTTAAAATATAATTCGAGCCAGTGTATGACCATCCCGATTGAAAGGAAAACCGTATAAGGCAAATATATGGAGTCTTTAGGGTTGAATTCTAAAGACTCTTTTGTTTTTATCGATAGAAAAAGCAATATAGCAAAAAACACCTTCTTAACTACGGGTAAAAATCTTTTCTTCGTTATGAGTACAAATATAGCTGCTGTACCCCCTGCCAAGGCTCCGTACAATCCTCCTATAAGTACAAATTTCATACCTTTAAGCGCACCGACTGCTGCCATGAACTTTACGTCTCCTGCTCCGACTCCTTTAAGAAGGTAAAAAACAAATAAAAAACTAAAACCTGCGATAAATCCATAAAATGAAGTTTCTAAACCTTTTATACCGAAAAAATAAAAATTCAATCCGAATCCTAGTATAGATGAAGACAATACCGTATAATTAAAGATTTTTCTAAATCTTATGTCAGAATAAATCGAGAAAAATATAAAACCAAATAAAATAAAATCAATAATCATTATTATTCCAAGTGCATCAAATTTAACTTGACAATTGTTCGGTTAAAAAAATAAGTAAGATTATTTCGCAGTTTAGTTACAGACAATGACTAATAAAAATGTCATGGCTTTCTAAAAGCGAAGCAATCTTACTTATATTAATATTTCTTATACCTAATTCCAGCCTTAACCTATTTAAATATAAGCATAGTCGAGGTCTGATTTATGTGCCCGACAAACTGTTCGCCGTACGTGCTAAAACCAATTGTCTGAACATCTGTGAATATTTTGCCGTAAGGTTCTGTTTGTTTTTTGTTCTCAAGTTCCAGAGTTCTTAATATGCAGTGAAAATTTATTATGCCTGAAACCTTGCCCATCTCTTTAAGTTTATTTTCAACCGCTCTCTTTGTATCAGTAACGATATCTGTAGATTCAAGCAAGGAAAGCTCCATCCCCTGTTTAATATTACAGTAAAATTTGATATTTTTGCCTACCAGCTGCTGGGGGCTGCGTACATAAGGTTCGTTATTTACCATAAGTCCTACCGGGTTAGTCATAAATTTGGTTGGAGCATCTTCAACTTTAACACCCAATGCTTCAGCATAGGCTTCGGCAGCAGGTTTATTATTGAATTCCACAACTTCTCTTGAGGACTCTATAACTTTTGTCGCGGTCAATTTATTAGTCTTCTTATCAAAGCTTTGAGTTTTGATAAAATCAAAGGCCACCTTTGATTTTATCAAGGCCAGCACCGCCGCATTTGAGTAAAGCTGCCCGTTTGAGAAAACAAAGGTCTCTTTGAACTTCAGGTCGTCTCCGGCGGAAGCGCCGATGAAATTAACATTTGTAAGGTCGCCTATTTTATCCATTAACCTTTCTTCAGCGCCGCTTAAACCATCGACAAGAATTATACCGACAAACTTCTTAGTATCTACTGAGTTCATTTTAAAATTGTAATATTCCTCGAAATTATTAAATGCCTTTTCTACATTATTTCCTTCTTTGATTTTTTCAACAATTTCAACCTTTACATCTTCAATAGTATCCTTGTCAAAAATCATGGCAACAACAGAGTTTTTTAAGACAAGGCCGCTTACTATTTCTCCAGAAGTAGTGCAGCCAAAAACATCCGCATCCTTAAATATATTTTTTATTCCTGAACCGACTTTGGGGAGGTCAAGGTTGGAAGTAGTAAAAAACAATACCATCCTGGGTTTAAGTGCTTTTTCTATGTTTTTAGCTTTGTCTGCTAAGTCAGCCAACACAGCCTCTGTACCTGCTTTCGTTGAGTAAATTGTTTTAATTGACATATTTTATTCTCCTTTTTGGAATTATAGTTGCACACCCATTTCTTCCGCAATTTTATGCAGTTTATCAACAACCTCAACATTGTCTTCTGATGTGTCCGTATACGTATCCACATTTATCCCCTTCATGAACAGCTTGGTTCTTGTGGTCACCATAATAGTTTCAATACCTCTTGCCCGCTTTTTCACAATTTCATCAATCAACTTTTTAATTTTACCTGACATAAAACCTCCTCTTTATGCTGGAATGACATCCCTTTTAATTTTCATACTTTTCATTTTACTTTTGACACTATCTATAAGGTTTTTTAGAATCTTAATTAATTATAATATTTTTGTTTTTAAAAAGCAACATTTTTATATTTCTATTGTTAATTCTAATTATCCAAAATTATTGAATAACTAAGATTTTTTTAGTAGAATATCTTCATTATTTTCAAGTACTTCCAAACTTGATTGTTGACTTGCACAAAAAGCCGTTATAAACTAATTCATACCACAATATACCTATAGGGAGGAAAAATGCAAAATCAGAGAATGCTGAACGCATCGGTTTCGTTGCTCATGTTTGTCTTATTTTTGTTTATTTTTGCTGTCCCCTGTCTCTCATCTGAAATGATAGAAGTAGAGATCGAAATTACAGAAATAAACAATAATAAAGCGAACGAACTCGGCATTCAATGGGCAGATACTCTACAGGCAGGAGAGATATCCTGGGAGCCATCCTTTGTTGGAACCAAAAGGATACCTGCCGCTCTTCCTGAGGTTCCTTCATTAATAGATGCAGGGGATTGGAAACGGTATACCGCATTAACTGCAAGCCTGAAAATATTGAAACAAAAGGGCGCTGCCCAGGTGCTTTCTAAGCCAAAATTGGTAACAAAATCCGGTACGACCGCAGATTTTCTTGTAGGAGGAGAAGTGCCTATTGTTGCTTCAGGGGTCGGAGGAGGTACTATTAACTGGAAGGAATTCGGTCTTAAGATGATTATATTACCAAAAATAACTCATGATAACCAGATAGATGTTTCTATGACTACGGAAGTCAGCCGCCTGGACTGGTCAAACGCAGTGGCGGGCAACCCGGCCATTACTTCAAGAAAGGCTACATCTCAATTAGTCATTAAAAACGGGCAAACGCTTGCTCTAGCCGGAATGATAGAAACAAAAAAAGAGAAACAAAAAACCGGTATCCCTCTTTTGATGGATATCCCTATATTGGGCTACCTTTTCAGCCGGCAAATAGATGTTGACACCAAAACGAATGTTCTAATTTTTGTTACCCCAAAAATAATTGAATAGCAGCAGAGAGAAACGGTGTATATTATGATTAAATTTGTATCCAGATTTTACAATGATGAGAACGCTCAGGCGATGGTTGAATATGTATTGATATTATCTATTCTCACGCTTGCTTCCTACGGGGTTGTTAAGTTGTTCCTTGCAGCCCTTGCTTCAAAATTCAATAAAATTAAATTTTTAAGGAGCGGGCCGGCAGGAGTTATGCCTTGACCCTGAAACTAAAATTATATTTTTTTACTACCGCTCTTTTACTGACTTTTATTATGGATTTTACCTGTTTTTCAAAAGAATGGGAAACCGTATCAGAAGTAAATATATCCAAAGCTCTTGAAGAACAAATAGCCAGATATCAGAAGAAATTCGATGACATAGTTTCAGATGCCAAAAATGAAATATCCGGTTTTGAAGACGAATTAACAAACCAGGCAACTCACCTAAATGACATTAAAAATGAATATGAAAAAAACATTTCTGAGTACCAGGCCAAAATAGACGATATGCAGGCAGGGATTTATGCTACGGTGGATTCTTACAAAAAAATGGCAGACAGCTTCGCAAACGATGCTGAGGGCAGGATTGAAACAGCCAAAGATGATTTAAACAATGTAAAAAATAATCTGGAAGATTCAATTGTTGATTATAAAAACAAAGCTGAAGCAAAAATAAACACTGAAGTGGAAAAATACAAAGAAAAAATATATGATACCCAAAAAAGTATAGAAGCTGAAGTAAACCATTACCAGGCTTTAATTCAAAACACTGAAGCCGGACTAAAAGAGACAGTAGATAATTATCAAACCAGGATAAATGAAATTCAAGCATCTTTGAACGATTCCATTAAACAATCTGAGTCTCAAATAGAGAGTGTCAGGGAAAATACGGAAAAGACCATAGCCGGGTTGAACTATAAAATCAGCGAGGCCAGAAACAGGCTTGAAAATTGTACAGATACCGCAATGGTTAACAACATAAATAAAGAAGTTGAAGATTATAAAAGTGAAATAGAAGAAACCGTTGCTTCGGGAAATGAAGATATACAAAAAATCCAGGACGAAACACAAAATAAACTAAGTGCCTGTGACACAGAGATAAAAATATACCAGGGCAAAATCCGGGAAGCTAATCAAACAGCTGAAATTAGTATACAAGAATATAATGATAAAATCGTAAAATCAAAGGACAGTATTAAGGATGAGGTAGCTGAAAACCAGGCTAAAATAGACGTGTACAATGAAGGCATAAAAAATACTGCCCAAAACTCCTATCAAAACATAGAAGAAAACACGGGTAACGCTTTATCTTTGGCAGATGCACAAATAGCAGGTGTCGTTAACAGTTACGGCCTTAAATAACATGCTAAAACAATTCATAGCAACATCATTTTTGTTTGTTTTTCTTTTTAGTTTTCTTTCCTGCAAGAACTTAAAACAATCATCTTCTAAAGATAAAACTGAAAGAAGTAAGGAGTCTTTCCAGATAACTGACCTGAAAATTGGCTCCGGAAACAATAAAATAGAGATAGAGAAAACCGAGTTTAAAATCGGCGAAATAATCCGGTTAAATTTCAGTGCAAAAAACCTTATCGCTGTAAAAGAGAAAAATGTAAAATATTACTGGGTTAGAGAAGACCTTACCGTCAGGGATTCAAGGAATGCCATAGTGCTGTTAAAAGCAGGTATCATAGACCAGAAAGACCTTATCAGCAGGAAACCCCTGGAATTTGTAAATGAAATTTCTTTGAAAAACATTGAAGGCTTAAAGACGGGCAACTACACTATTGCCCTTCTTGTGACTGATATGATCGGATTTAAAACAGATACTCAGGCATTAGAGATAAAGCTAAAATGAATAAATTTAAGAATACTAAGGGGCAGGCTCTAATCGAAACGCTGCTATGCACCGTATTCCTTATTATTATTTGTTTTGCGACTATCCAGCTATGTATTGTCGTTATCCATGACTTGATATCAAATGAAGCTGCATTTTCAATTGCACGTGCTGCTTCTGTGACAAAAGATGAAAACACATTGGACAATAGAGTAAAAACAGCTGCTGCAATCCTGTTATTGCCTCATTTTAACCTAAATAGCTTTGTCCCTGTAAAAGCCCGGACCGAAAGTACGGATATAGCAGGAAGAAAGGTATATAATGTAACTCTGGAATACTTTATCAACACAATGTTTGCTTATTTTATTGATCCTCTGGCTAAAGACACATATTCACTTGGAAGTTCAAGATTTCTCAAACGTTTTGCACGGGCAAGAATAGTGAAATCCCCTGATGAAGAGTTTTACAACAAAGCTTACCCCCAGGCCAATGAATTTTAGTGATGCTCCTCCGGTTGAAGCCGGAAGCTTCTTTAATAACGCAGCCTAATGTGACTTCATTAATTTGATTTGACGGAATCCCTTTAGGGACTACATCATTTTGCATTGCCTACTCCGCCGTAGTAGCCTTTATGGCTACGAAGGCCGGGCATCCTCCGACAGAAGTCGGAGGTTTTCATGTCGCATGTAATAACTTATTATTGACTTTACTGAATTTTTATTATATACTCTTTTTTCATAAAAAAGGGCTAAAAAAACAATAAGGGAGGAAGCAAATGGCAATTAAAATCGGCATTAATGGTTTTGGCAGGATCGGACGTTTAGTAGCTCGTTCAATATTGGAGAGAAAGGACAACAACCTGGAGTTGGTAGCTATAAATGACTTAACGGATTCAAAAACAAATGCGCACCTTTTTAAATATGACTCGGTTCACGGGACATACTCTGGAGAAGTAAAAGCAAGCGGTGAAGATGAATTAATGGTTGACGGCAATAAAATAAAGGTGTTCAAGAAGACGGACCCGGCAGAGCTTCCCTGGAAGGATGCAGGGGTTGAAATAGTAGTTGAATCAACAGGGCTTTTTACGATCAAAAAAGATGGAGTAAACAAAAAGGGGAAAGTAGTCAAAGGGGCAGAGAATCACATCACTAAAGGCGGGGCCAAGAAAGTTATTATTTCTGCCCCTTCGCAGGGTGAGGACATCACAATAGTCCTGGGCTGTAATGAAGATAAATATGACCCTAAAAACCATCATGTAATTTCTAACGCGTCATGCACCACAAACTGCCTTGGCCCGGTTGCAAAAGTGATCAATGACAATTGGGGAATAGAAAAAGGTTTAATGACCACTATCCATGCTTACACAAATGACCAGAAAGTACAGGATATGGTCCATTCTGACCTAAGAAGAGCGCGGGCAGCCGGGCTTTCGATGATACCCACTTCAACCGGAGCCGCAAAGGCAATCGGCCTTGTTATACCTGAACTTAAAGGCAAGCTTGATGGATTTGCGATAAGAGTACCGGTCGCCAATGTGTCCGTTGTAGACCTTACAATGAAACTTTCCAAGAAAGCGTCGGTAGAAGAAATAAATGCAGCTTTCAAGGAAGCCTGTAATGGCAAGATGAAAGGTATTCTCGGCTATTCAGAGGAACCCCTTGTTTCAATAGATTTCAATCATTGCGCTTTAAGCTCCATAGTAGATGCCTTAAGCACCAAAATTATCGAAGGCGATTTCTTAAAGGTTCTTTCCTGGTACGACAATGAATGGGGCTATTCCAATAGAGTAGTTGACCTGATTAAATATATTTCCGCAAAATGATGGGTAAAGTTCAATTATTAAAGCACGAATTTCGAAAAAATATTCAATAACCAAAACAGAAAAAAGATAAATTCAAGCATGTAAGTTGGTGTTTTTGGATTTAGACAATTTGATATTGCAGTTTTTTTCGGATTTCGAAATTGTAGTTTCGAAATTACTAAGCGTAGTTTGCAGGAGGAAATTAGATGAAAATAACAATCAAAGACATAAACCTGAAAGGTAAAAAGGTGCTCGTAAGAGTCGACTACAATGTTCCTTTGGATGAGAAAGGCCAGATCACGAACGATAAACGTATTGTAGCCACACTTCCTACGATCAAGTATATTCTGGAACAGAATGCATCTATAATCCTTATGTCGCATCTTGGAAGGCCGAAAGGAAAAGTAGATCCAAAGATGAGCCTTAAGCCTGCTGCAAAACGCTTGAGTGAACTGCTTGGCAAAGAAGTCAAAATTGCGCCGGATTGTGTCGGGGAAGAAGTTAAAAAAACGGCAGTACAGCTGAAAAACGGCGAAGTCTTACTCCTTGAAAATTTAAGGTTTCACCCTGAAGAAGAAAAAAATGATGACAAGTTTTCAAAAGAACTGGCATCACTTGGGGAAGTTTTTGTCCAGGATGCTTTTGGGTCAGTCCACAGGCCCCACGCTTCCACAGCAGGAATAGCTAAATACATAAAAATAAAAGCTGCGGGTTTCCTTCTGGAGAAGGAAATAAAGTTTTTAGGCGATGAACTAAAAAACCCGAAACAGCCGTACCTGGCCATTCTTGGCGGAGCAAAAGTATCGGATAAAATAAGCATTATTGAAAACCTGATGAACAAAGTAAATTCCTTGATAATTGGCGGAGGAATGGCGTACACATTCTTACTGGCAAAAGGGATTTCTATAGGCAACTCCCTGCTTGAACCTGACAAGATCGAAACAGCAAAAAAAATAATGCAGATCGCTTTAGATAAGAAGATAAGGCTTTTCCTTCCTCTTGACCACGTAATAGTAGACAAAATAGATTTCGCAAACAAGAAAGTTGACGCCTCTGGAGTAATAAAAACAACCGAAGGTGCGGAAATACCGGACGGTTTCATAGGCGTGGACATTGGTCCCATGACCATTGCACGGATAGCACCGGTAATACTTGAGGCTAAGACTATCGTGTGGAACGGGCCCATGGGCGTATTTGAAATAGATGAATTCTCAAAAGGCACCATTGAGATAGCGAAACTTGTCGCTCAATCAACAGAAAAAGGAGCGGTTTCGGTTATCGGTGGAGGAGATTCCATATCCGCAGTAAAGAAAGCCGGCGTAGATAAAAAAATAACGCATATATCTACAGGCGGCGGCGCTTCTTTAGAATACCTTGAAGGCAAGGAACTCCCGGGCATAGCCGTGCTCCCGGACAAATAAATTAGCATCGCTAATTTTAAATTACAGTGATAACTGTAATGATTACGGTGATTATTAGAGGCAAAACATGATAACTCAGGAATTCTTAAAGAAACTGGTAACTACTAACGAAAACAAGATTGTTATGCTTGTCTTTGACGGGCTAGGAGGTTTGCCGAATGAAACCGGAAAGACTGAACTTGAAAGCGCAAAACACCCGAACCTTGATAAGTTTATAGAAAACGGTATATGCGGCTTTTCGGATCCGATCGCACCCGGCATAACTCCTGGTTCAGGCCCGGCTCATGTGGCCTTATTCGGCTATAATCCGTTGGAACACGAGATCGGCCGCGGGCTTTTGGATACTTTAGGGATTGATTTTGATTTTACAAAACAAGACCTGGCAGCCCGCGGCAACTTTGCCACCTGTGATAAGAACGGAATAATTACAGATAGAAGAGCGGGAAGAATCGCAAGCGATAAAAGCGCCAGGTTTTGTAATGAAATATTAAAAGACATAGTTATCGAAGGCATAAAGACCTTTGTTTTGCCTGTAAAAGAGCACCGTTTTTCTGTTATTTTCCGCGGTGAAGGTTTAAGCGATAAATTGGCTGATACAGACCCTCAAAAAGAGGGATTGAAAGCCCTGCCAGTAAAAAACTTAGACAAAAATGCCGAATTTTCTGCCAAAATAGTCACCAAATTCATTCAAATAGCCAATGACAGATTGAAAAATGAGCAGCCGGCAAATACAGTACTCCTAAGGGGTTTCTCAAAGATGATAGATATACCGCAATTTACAGATACATATCAGCTTAAATCAGCTGCTATAGCTCTTTATCCAATGTATAGGGGGCTTGCAAGGCTGGTAGGCATGGAAGTGTTAAAGACCGGGACAACGATAGAAAGTGAGTTTCAAACCTTAAAGGAAAACTTTAATAAATACGATTTTTTCTTTATTCATATAAAACAAACTGATTCATCAGGCGAGGATGGGGATTTCTCTAGAAAAGTAAAAGCCATAGAGGAAGCTGATGCTTCTATAAAAACCCTCGTTGAATTGAACCCTTCAGTAGTTGTTGTTACCGGGGACCATTCAACTCCGGCTGTATGGCACGGGCATTCCTGGCACCCTGTTCCTTTAATGATAAGTGCAAAGTTCTGCCGTAAAGACAACTCTAAGAGCTTTAATGAAAAAGAATGCATTACAGGCGGGCTCGGGAGAATATCTGCTCAGAGTATTATGGCATTAGCACTGGCCAATGCCGGAAAACTGAATAAATACGGTGCTTAATTGATTAAAATATAGTTTTTTGATAGAATAAAACCGTGTGAGGTAATATTATGTATGTAATGGTAGTAGTTCTTCATGTAATTGTTTGTATAGGACTTGTATTAATAGTTCTTCTTCAATCAGGAAAAGGTGGAGGAATAGCCGGGTTATTTGGAGGAGGCGGTTCTGACCAGCTGTTTAGCGCACCTTCAGGAATGATCTTTATTAAAAAAGTTACCGTAGTAATGGCTATTGTGTTCATTTTGACGTCGCTTTTCCTTACTATATCGACTTCTAGAAGAGAATTCAGTTCTGTTACATCAAGGATCCCGATTCCGGTAGAAGCTCCTCAGCCTCCGGTACCCGGACAATAACTTAACAGAGACCAGTGAGCAGTAACCAGTGACCAATGAACCTTAAAGACTGGTCAATGGGAACGATTTTGGGTGTTGTCCCTCTGGTCACTGGTAACTGATTACTGTTAACTGTAAATGCTGGGGTGGCGGAATTGGCATACGCGCACGTTTGAGGGGCGTGTCTCGTAAGAGATGCGGGTTCAAGTCCCGCCCCCAGCACTTAATAAGTTTAGAGTTTAGAGTGAAACCAAAAGAAACACCTTAATTTCGGAGGGGTAAAATGAGATACCTTTGCATGATTTTAGGTTTTATTACTGGAAAATGGTCTGTAAAGTGCCGGGAATGCAAAAATCTTGACGCTGAAAACGAATGTTACGGGCATTTAATGCCGGCAGAAATTATAGACAAAAATATATCTTGCGGATTCTGGAGTAAGAAGTAGCCGATTCCTGTTGGCTTTTTTGCCTTTACTTGAAACTTATAATTTATAGCTTATTGCTGTAGTTCATGCGGGTGTAGTTCAGTGGTAGAACGTCTCGTTGCCAACGAGAAGGTCGTGGGTTCAAGTCCCATCGCCCGCTCTTAACTTCAGTGCATAGTACATAGTTCTTAGTGAAACCATAAAAAACACAACATACTTACATCTTAATAGCATATAAAAAAAGCGAAATAGGAATGAATTCTTTTTCGCTTTTTATTTTTTATACTTTGTACTTTGCACTATGCCCTATGTGCTGCCTTTAAGCTGCTGACTTAATCGCTCTTATAGCAGCGGGCATTGCCTCAAGTGTCTTATTCTTGAATTTATCTACTAAACCTTTTTCTTCCCTGCCTACATAGAAAGCAAGGAGCTCTAAAGATATGGCTATTGAATCAGGCATCGCTGCCGGATCAAATTTTGAAGAACTAATATTGCCTATCAATGGGTTTAGAGCTTTTACAGCCAGGCGGTGAACTTCAATAGGAGTTATCGGGCTGTTTTCATCTTCAGTAACTATTTTCAATCTACGGACTATATTTAAGACATCTGCATCAACGCTTGGCTTTTGTGCCGAATCATTTAACTTCTTTATTATGTCTTCTATTTTATCATTTGCGGAAATATCATAAGCAAGTTTAGCCTCTGCTATTAACTGCCCGAAGAATTTCGTATATATACCGTTCTCATCAGCAAAAGGCCTGTTACTTTCAATGTATTTATTTTGCTCAAGTCTTTCAAATAGACCTCTTACATAACCTACGGCATACTCAACCTTCCTTGAATCCAATAATTTCAACAGGTCATCTATTTGTTTATGCTTCTTGAATTCTGCAGTTATATCACCCAGCAGGTACATGTCATTTTCTAAACTGGATGAATCAGAAACGGTTTTTATTTTTGGAAGTTTAGCATGTTCTTTAAGCTCATAATACTTTTTCAATATAAGGATTATGGCCATTTCAGCACTGGCTGGCGGCAATAATTTATCAGGAACCTTAAGAGCCTCTGTATAACCTCTTTCAAATTGATATTTTGGATCTTTCGATAACTTCTTTTCTATTTCTTTTAAATTATCCAGAATAAACCTTGAAAAACTGTTAGAAGAGCCGAAAAGTTCAACTCCCTTTTCAATTACTTCATAAGGAAGTTCCAAATTCATTGAAAATTGGCTTATAATAAGCAAATCCTGCAGTTTATTTTTAAACTCTGCCAGGTCTTTAATATCAATATCGTAGCCTTTTTCAGATTTAAACCGCAAATAGGTATTTTTATCTATAAGGCTTGCATCTACATTATCATCTATCGAAATACTTAACACTACTTTTATGCTGTTTAGTTCACAGAATTTTGACAGGTCGTTATTCAGAACCGCATGAGGAAACTCTACCGATAAATCACTAAAAGGATTACCCCTGCTTATTTTAGTCCTTATTACCTTTAAATGATCTTTGATTTCATCAATGGTCAATGTAGTATCCGATGCATCCATAATATAGCCGTCAAGGGCAAAGGCGCCAAGCTTTTCTTGGAGCTTATCGATCTTATCACCTATTTCTTTCAAATCAACTTGGCCACAATCCATCGCCACCCGCATTCCTTCCTTACGGGTTTTTTCAATTATTCCTTTTATATTTATGAGCTCTTCTCTGCTAAGGGCATCAATTGCAAGGGAAGATAAGACTATCGTATCTATGTGTTCTTGTTTAAGGTTTTCAATAAAAGCCAAAGAATTTACATGATCCAATGAATCTTTTTGTAAATCAACAGTTGTAGAAAGTACCGAACCTGGTTTTGAGTAGCCGGAGGATGACTTCATCTTTAACATCGTTTCTATCAGATGATATTTCTTAATTGAATCTTCTTTATTTATAATCATGTCATAATCGCTCTTGTTTTTAGGCCCTTTGTCAGTATCCGAACGGCTGCCGTCATAGACCAGCACCTCTGTGGAAAAATCATATTTCATATTTGCATCTATGTCATAACTTGCCTGAATTATATCTATCTTGCCGTCTTTCATTCCAAGCCGTTCTTTTATAACGGGGTTTTCATTAATGTTTCTTAGGGCATTTGAAAAAACCAAATTCAGATTTTCCAAATTAGGAGGGGAATCCACGCAAACAACTTTAACGTTATCTATTTCGGCTATAGATAATCCCCTGATAGCCAGATTATCCACCCTGGCATCCGGCCTTGCCCTCAAGAAAGATTCTTTTGTTGTTATATAAAACGAATTAATACCAAGACCCTTTAAAACTTTTGTATTGTTAAAATCTACGTCATTAAATTCCAAAGAAGATACCACCCAGTTTGTTTTGTACAAACCCGGAGCAATTGTTTTAATAGGAATTCTGGCATTAGGATAAATTCGCTTAATGAGCCCAAGGATAGAATCCTCACTAAGTTTTCCGGTTAACACAGCCTTCGGCCCGGTTATACTCTTTAGTACTTTTTTCAGAGTTGCAGCAACATTTCTTTTTTGCCGGGATTGTGATACAGCATCAATTATTGAAGACAGCTTCTGTTTTGAAATACCAGAATAGTTTTCATCCGGGATTTTAATAGAGCTGAGTAAAGGACTTGCCTCATCTTGTTTTTGTTGCTTTGGGCTTCCGTTTAGTTCCATAAGGACTTCTTCAAGCTGTTCCCTTACATAAGTCATTGTTGCTTGTTGGCTTTTGTCAGCCCTAAATAAATTAGTGCCGTTAAATAATAGGGTTGAGCTTTTAATACTTTCTAATAATCTATTTAACCTTTCATTCTTAAAATGTTCTTCGCTCAAAGCTTCCTTTATGGTCTTACCTGCCCAATATACATCCAAAATACCAGTCTTATTCATAAAAAAGATCAATCTCTCTAAAAAGGCAAATAGGCTAAAATTACCAATTTTTGTTGCCATGCCAAAATCAATTAGCATCACGTCGCCAGATTCATTAAACAAAATATTTTTTGTTGTAAAATCATTGTGCCAATAACCTGCTTGGTGCATAGACTCAAGTGTCTTTGAGGCCTTCACAAGAACTTCTATTTTCTTGCGGCTATCCAACGACTTCCATGAGCTGCTGTATAAATCTTTTCCATTTTCTATGCCAGCATACTTAGTCCACACTTTTCCGTCATCATCTACTCCTATCTCAATTAATTCCGGAAATCCTTGCTCCAATTTCAAACCCCTGGAATTTAGTTCAGCCACTATCCTTGCTTCTTCGATTGCATCCTTATTAGCACGCAATAGTCCGGGAGCACCGACAAATGCGGTTTTATAATAGGTACCTGCCGCTCCTGCAAAAACCTTTCCAAAAGCGCCTTTACCGAGCTCCCTTTTATCGCCTGTTTCAAATTTATCTGGAGATAATTTCTTTCTTAGAAATTTGTCTTCTTTTATTTTTTCTATAATGTCATCTTTTTTCGCTAAATTACTTCCGGTAGCATACATTATCAAACCAGTTGCATTACCTGCTGCAAAAGCAGCGGTATGAACTATATGAAAATTAATTAGATTGATCAGTTCCTGGAACTTTATAAATATAATGGATTGTGAATGTATTATTTGGTTCCCATAGGCAAAAAATTCATGTTTTGTTTTAAAATGTTTTTTTTCGTGGTGTTCTATTATGCTTCTTTGTAGAGGCTCGGAAAGTTTACTAAACGCTGCGGCATCAATGAAAATTACATTTGGCACTGACTCGACTACTTTTGCTATTTCGCCTTTTTTGAACTCCTCGCCTGCTGGAAGGTCTTTTTTATCTTTTATTTCAACTTTATACGTGAGTGTTAATTCATCTGCAATCTTATTAGGCCCGGCCCGGGTGGGGGAACTGTCATTTAGAGCTTTCTTAATGCTTACAGCCTGATAGGCCATAAGAACTGAACCGGTTAATGGTGTTATCAGTAACGACAGGACTGTCAATACAGCCATTACTACTTTAGAGCTCTTATCAGACTTGGATAACTTATCAGCAAATATCCCTGAAAGAAAAGAAACAGCTACCGCGCCCAAGGCACCTGCTAAACCGAACAAACCTATTAAACCTATCACAGCAGCGGCACTTATCCCGGCTGCAGCACCGAACGCAATCCAGGAGCCCTTAACAGATGCCGGTTTTACTCCTTGTGAGTGTTTCCAATGAGCTTTTAAAAGCCTTTCTTTTATGACAAGATTAATGATCTCATTTTTAATCACTTCGCTCAGTTCTCTAGGCTCGAGTTTGTTAAAATATTCTTTTCTAATATATATGGTATTGAACGTTACACCCGAATGAATATCAAATGCCGCAGAAGCCTGGTCCTGTTCTATTAAAATAATGTTTATTTTTTTCACCCTGGCCCAGATATCAATTTCCTGAATGCCTATAAGGAAAGCTTCAATATCCGTCAGCTTTTCTCCTACAGCGATTTTATCAATATCATTATAATCAAACACTGCTGTCTGGCCTCTTAAACGCTGCACAGCTTTGGTTATTTTATCTATTTCGCTTTGAGTACCGTATTTCCACGGAGTTGTATTGAAATTTCCGAATATATAGCTTCCACTTCCTATAGAGGTAGATTCCCTTATAACCGTATCCTGAATTTCCTCAGAAGAAAATGATTGGATGAACTCCGTTGCTCTTTTGAATCTACTTTCTATAATCTCCTCTTCATCCTTCGACTTAACATCAGCAAATTTGTGTTTAAAACTGGTACGGGCAAGTTTTAGAATCCTTGAATATGTAAGGTTAAAAGCTTTAGCTATGGCATAGAGTTCCTGGTTGATGGTAGTCGAAAAAACTCCTGAATCGTCAGTATTTACAGACACTTCCAGTTCTCTTCCTTTATATTCACCGGAATTTTCAGAGAACCTGCCGGTGTGCTTGTAATTTAGGAAAAACCCTATTACATGGTCCTTATAAGATTGAAATGGACCTATAAAAACATTGGAAGATGGATTTGATTCTATACAAATATCTTTTTCTATAATCTTATTAAGCAAATATTCCCTTATTAGTTCAAGGTTATAGACCAATTCAGGAGTATAGCGTACTTTTATATTCGCTTTCAATCTTTTCTTTTCTTTATCTACCGTAAAATTGATCCTGCTTAAAATAGATTTCCTCTTTTGTGCTGATATTTTTTTTGATATCGCAAGATTTAATATCACAGCTTCTATCGTAGTTTCACCGCTTATTATTTTGTCTTTGAATTTATTTCCCGGGTTAGTTAAAATACCGTTTAATATATTTAAATCGTCAAGTTCTTCAAGAAGGGCATTCCTATCCATTTTAAATCCGGGATTATATTTTGCCAGCTTTTCCTGTAAATCTAACAACCATTTAACAGTCGCTATTCTTTCCTCGATTTCACAATCCTTTATTTTATTATCCCCTATATATTTCTTAAAATTTAAGCCGATCGCTACTCCATGGCCTATTCTTTTAAGTGGCATTCTATCAGTTGAAAGCGCCATCACTTCTTCAAAATGCATCAAAGCTGAATCAAGGGGGGCATCTCCAAAACTCTCCCCGACATGATAGGTCATCGGCAGTGTTTCTAAGCCGTATTTTTCAAGTTCAGTGCTGAACTGGCGGACAGCTTCAAGAAATATCCGGGGCGGATTTCCTTCTTCCTTATGTGCAGCATCTATTGCCACCACTCTTTTTCTTATTTTTGGGTTTTCTTTAAGTATCTTCCCAAGGATTCTGAATTGCTCTAGGTAGGGCATTTTAAGCGGGCCTATAGGCTTCATAAACGATGGGATGATCCTGCACGTCAGTCCCGCTTCGCCTTGTTTTAAGTTTTGTGCAATCTCTTTTTCAGCATCATCATAACCTTCGGCCATGCCCAGGAATGTTGCAACAAGCATTTCTTCGGTATAATCACCATAAAATGAAGTCCTTTCTTCCATATAGCGTACGCCGTTCCTGTAATTTGTCAAAGCTATGACCCTTGCACTCTCTCTCATATCCGCCCTGACTTGTACAGGCGTTTTTCCCTTTGTAACGGATTTTGAAAAATCAGCTACTTTCAGGAACTCGGGCAAGCTTCCTCCCATACTCTTGTATTCAACCAAGTTAATGAATTTATGAAGGAAAAGTGCATAAGATTTATAATTCAGTTCTATGGTTTTAACTAGGCTGGCCAAGGCTGGTTTATCCGCAGGCAAACCTTTTATAAGGTCATAAAGTTCTTGTTCTTCGATATCGCTTTTGATGGGCGGAAGATTTACTTTTTCAAGATATTCATTAACAGAATCAATTACAATTTCACGCCATTCAATGGCATTTTTAACTATATATATTGCTTCTTCGTTGCTTTCTTCTATCCAAGAGAGCGGATCCTCTTTTGCAAGCACTTGTTTCCACCTGGTAAGAGCATTCACAGAGGCTGTTAAATGCGAATGAAGCTCGGCTTTAGGAAGGGTTTCGATAAATTCGCGCACCGGGTCTTCGTCTCTTGGCCTGAAAGTCTTCACTTCAGCCTTATCCCTTTTGTATATCTTATTTAGCTGAGAGATCCTTCTTCTGGCTCTGTCAATTAAATATTCGCTTAAAAATTCCAGGTTTAAAAGATTTCCATAATGTAGGGGGTTTTCTATAAGCTCATAATTCATAATAAACTTGCCTGTTTTTTCATTAAAATTAATTTTTATATCAGCTATATTTGCAGCACCTAAGAAGTAAAAGTACCCTTCCTGGCTTATATTGGTAAATGATTCTTTGATTCTTTCATAATCCTCATCACTAATTGCTTTTGGATTTTTCAACCTGTATTCATCAAGGGACTTAATTCCCAGATCCATGGTATATTTGCGATAATCTTCAAAATCAACCCTGTATTTAGCCTTTAACTTTTTTATTTCTAAAACCTTAAATAGCCTTATAAACAGGCTTGCTTTTTCAAGCGCTTTAATTTCTTTTGAAATTTCCGCTAAATTCCATGATTTTTCAATAAATTTCTTATCAAGCTGTATCCTTTCAAGCAGGCTTATATAGTAAGGCTCTCTCTGCCAATTTTCAAGCCTTCTTGAACTTTGAGTCGCTTCATTTGCCAGGGTAAGAATGAAAAGGAATGTATTATCAACATTGAATTTTTGGTTTTTAAATTTGCCAAGATATTTTACAGCCTCAAGTAAATCATGCCTTATATTATAGTTTTGATACCCCTTCAAATCTTCCGGTAAAAAATCAAGAATTTCTTCTAAATAGTCATCCCTGATCATTTCTGCACTTTTTGCCCGGTAATCATCATAGCTGAAAGGGTTGGTGGGATCAACCTTAGAATAACCGATGCCATGAAGCAGCCCTAAAAATGACAACAGTTCCATATAACCGCTGCCATACCTTTGTTCAAGCCTATTGCGGTATTTACTCGGTGTTTGTTGGGTGATCTGAAGCAGTTGGTTATGCATTCTTATAATATGTTTTATATTATGAGGAACAAAAGCAAATTTTCTGCTCTTTAACGATATGCCTATAAGGTCGCGGATCAGTATATTTTCAAATTTTTTATACTTAACAAGAAACTCAAGCCTATCTTCGGGTTTGACGTTGATTATAAGCTGGGAGAATAATTTGTATGTTTGTTCCCTGACCAGATCTATGTCTTCTTTAAAATCGGGATAATCGCCTTCCAGGCCGAATATCAAATCAATTGAGTCATAGATACTTTTCGGTATTTCCGAGTAAATAAGGAAATTATCAACGTCAAGGCTGTCCAAGCTCATTAGTTTTTCTAAAAAAGCCGTCCTGGCAGGGACAGGAATAATAGATAATGAGTGAATTTCTTTTTCCAGAACTTCAAGGAGACTATAAGCAAGCTCGTCTTTGCTATTAATGGTCCGTGCAGCATTGAGGTTATTTGCAAGCAGTCTTAAAACATCCCGATATTTTTTCCTAAACCCGGGAATAGTCTCAAGCTCGTGTATATCGGTAAACTTTTGCCTGTTCCTAACAATATAATCAGATATTTTCGGGCCGATTCCATTTATCTTATTAAGCTCTTTTGTCAATACATCAGTATCCATAGCTTTTAATATTTCAAGCAATATTGCTTTTCTATATTCTGCAAGCGCCTCCATTATTTCGCCTGTCTGGGTTGAATCTTCAACTTCAACTCCTATTACACCGGTAACCCGTGCATGATAATCGTTCCCGTCTTTACTAGACATTCTGTCTCCGGTAAAGAGTATCTTTGGCCGGCTGCAACCGAACATCTTAGCTGCAATTTTCAGGCCTGTTGCCTTTGTGTATGGGGTTGCATAGATGAGCTGGTTTACCGGGTCTCTATAATTGCCTACCATGTGCCCCTGGGCAAATGGGTGGCCTTTATCAAAATCAAGCGGGATATCCAAGCCGTGCTCTGCAAAACTATTATTAAGTTCCTTCCAATATCTATTTGTAGTGGCTGCCCTTTCCTGGCTTAGCGCCAAAGCACCTGGGGAGATTTTAGCTAATCTTTGCTTATTCTTGATAATTGTAGGTATTGGACATTCCTTATCTATAGTAAATGTTGTAATACCTGCTGTACCAGAAAGGATATCAGTTAGGTTCGGTATATGGATCAAATCATTAAAAGCATCAGCCAATTGTTCCTTTGTAATTTGCTCTAGATTTTCTAAGAAAATACCTTTTCTTTTTAAAATTTCATTTATAATTGTAATTTCAATTATGGATTCAGAATTATTAGAATATTTAAACTCATTACAGAAAATTGCAGGATCAATTTCATCTTTTTTGTAATTAGAATACTCTGCATAGTCCTCATGAACGAATATCCTAAGTTTTCCCGGTTCTATTTCAAACCTTACTATTCCAGGCATAATATCAACCCAGTTAAACGGGTAGTTAGGAGCAACTTCTGTTTTATCATGCATCCTTTCAATTACAGGAGTATTAGGAACATCCATCCCGGTAACTTTCTTCCAGCACTCCCCTGCCAGCTTATAAAATAGGAGTTTTTGTTCGTGCTCAAAATCATCTACGTCCCCTTCTTCGCTTACAAAAGCCTGCTTTTCTTTATTATATCTGTATCTCTGCGCACCGTTACATGCATATAAATAAATATTATTCCTTAAATCTTCTCTTATGTAATTTAATACCTTTACCTGGGCTCTTTCCAAAGATGAACTTGTCATCAAGACAACAGGGATGCCGAGTGACAAGATCTCGTGAAGGAATGCAAGGTTATCATCAGATATTCTGTTATCCATGCCCTTTGCCAGCAAGGTACCGTCAATGTCTGAGACATAAAGTTGAATTTCACCTGATTTAATAAACTCTATTATTTTGTCTCTGTCACCCTTTGCATTAAGAGGGGGTGCACGCGGGAGGATTTCTTCGGAATTGATTATTTTTTTTATGAAGAGGCCTAAGCTGGGAGATATTTTCTCGTTCTCTAAAGCTTTTATGTCATCTTTATTCAGATATAATATCACTTCTTGCTTGCCTTTTTTGTCTTTTTTCTTTTTGAATTCGTGCCTGGGAGACACATTGTCCTCAAACACAATCCTAAGCTCTGCATCTTTTATATTTGCAAGCATTTCATCTCTGATATCCAGAGATACCTCATCCTGTTTAAGGGCTGTGTTACCCATTAAAGAGCGGACTCTTCCCTGAAGCATCTCGGAATTATTATAGGAGCCCAGCATAAGAGAAACTGAAGCTGGCAAGGAAAGAGCCGCCTCTCGTAAATAAGCAATTAGCTCTATTTTTGTCCTGAAATGGACTTTCTCATGGTACTCGACTATCATTACTTTTAGAAAATCAGGCAGATATGAAAATGCCAGATAATCTATATAGATTATCCTTGCCTTTTTTTCAGCAGCCTTTACAAAGGCAAACCCGGCTAAAGGTGCATCCTCAAAATTTATGTCTCTTGACTTGTATTTTTTTTCAAGGAATTCCCTGGTCTCGGTGATCCTTTTCACAATTTCAGCCCATGATTCTGTGTTGCCTTTGATCACCTCTTTTGCTTGCCTTTGGGCTTTATCTATTGCAGCAGCCTGATAAACCATTAAGGCCGCACCGGTAATGGGTATAGACAAAAGCGAAATAGTTGTCAGCGCTATCACGAAATACTTGCTAAATTTATTTTTTGAATTAATGAATGTGCCGCCAATTATTCCGGCTAACAACGCAACTGCCAGTGCCGAGATTGTGCTTAGCACGCCAAAAAAAGTAATAAAACCCGCCAACACCACCACCTCAACTCCTATTAATACGCCCGCCATTATCAATGAATTTTTAGGAGAGACATGGGAAGTTTTTTTGACATCAGGTTTTTTAGTTTTCTTACCCGTATTTCTAAGCTCCCTATCAAGATCTTTTATTGAATACGTAAAATTATATTGCGCACCATAATTGACTGTAAAACAGGATGCTTTTTCGTCATATTTAATTTTTAAACCGATCTTCCTGTTATTTTCTAAATTACTAAAGTAGTCTGCCAGCTGAACATTCGTCATATCATTGCCGTACGCCACTGCACCCATAAGGTAATATTGAAAAGCTATTTGGAGAGCTCTTTGTTCAGTAAGCCCCTGTATTTCTTCAGTAATGGGCCTGCCCGCTATCGTACCTTCCTGTGTTGCGGATTTCGGCTTTCGGCTTTCGGGTTTATTATCCACAAATTCCGATTCCTGCCCGAATTCCGCACTTGCTACGCTTGCCTCTTTTGCCTGTTTTGCTATTAATTCATTATAAAGGGACTCGGAAAATTTTGTGTCTTTTGTAACATTTGGGGTGACTGTAAGGTATGATATTCTCTTGCTTTTTAATAAATCTGAAATTCCTTCTGTATGAAAACCGCCTGAAACTATTACGATTATCTCCTTTGCATTATCAAGAGATACTATTACTTCCCTGGAGTGATTGCATTGTGGAATAAGACGTATGCCGTTGTCCGTATTTTTTCCACTTTCGGTTGCCGAGGAACCGGAGAGTGGGGTATTTTGGCCGAGTATCCTGTTTACAAAAACATTATTTCTTTCAATATTTGTATTATAAAACTCGTCAAATAAAGAATAATATGAATCAAGGCCGGTAATATTATTATTTTCGATGTATTTATCCCAGGTTTTTCTGAATTCATCGATATTCTGCCTGAAATACTCATAATCGCGAGCTGACATTTTATTATCAAGATAATTTTCCATAGAGTTCTTGAAAAAATCGATTACAAAAACCACTTCCTCTTCCGACCTGTTTTTCGACATTCTGAAGTGAAGCTCCCTGATAATTTTCTTTTCTTCGGCCACAAGTTCAACAGGGTTTATCTTGTTATTTAATTCAATATAGGTAAAAAACTGTCCCAGTTCTTTATATTTTACTGCCATATCAAATTGGGATTCTTTTGTTATCCTTATAAGGCAGGCATAAAGCTCGTCCAGGCGCGACATGTTTTCTGTTTTGGACATTAAGGCCCTGTAAGTACTGTAAGGCAGTTTACTTTTCAGAGTAGTTAAGAGCTCTCTTAGCTGTTCTCCTATCTTTTTATACTTAAGGTCTTTTTGCACCTTACTAACTTCAATGTAAGACCTGATATTCTTATAAGCATGGAGGTCAAGGCCGGATTTACCAGCAAGGAATAGCAGTTTTCCATAATATTCTTTCGCAGCTATCTTTCCGTCTTTGTGTTTTTTCAGTATCTTTTCGAGTTTTTTATTGCCTTTGCTAAAATATTGTTCTTGAAGCGTAAAAAGCTCATCGTTTATCTGCGGCAGCTTCATTTTTATCTCATGTTTTTTATTGAATATTTTATTCAGCCTGGCTATATTGCTGTCATACAATTGTTTATCTTCAAGGCCCAGAAGCAGGTCATCTTTGTCTTTTATTATTGAGTAATACTCTGTTCCGGTCAGCATACCTGTGTCAAGGAGGTTCTCGATGAGGGTTTTTCTTAGTTTTTCATCCTTGATAAGCCTGACCCAGGAAGTGTCTAATCTCCCGGTACTGCCTTCAACATAGACCTTAGACAAATTATATTTATCCCCGATTATGGTCAATATCTTAGAAATATTCCTTTCTACTTCCGGGTGGTTGTGCAGCTGTTGTATGTTTACAACTATTGTTTCCTGGCCGTCCCCTGCCCCTTTTGCAGAGTATGCGTCAGTTATCCTTCCTGTAGTATAGGGAATAGAAAACTCATTTAAACTGCTGACAATTTTGCTTGTTTCCTTAACATCCCGTACCAGAGATGCATAGCCCTGGCCCAGGACCGAAGAAATAATAAAACAAACAAGGGTAAATACAGCAACTGATTTTATGAAAAATTCCCTGCAGGTCTTTTTGAATAAATAAAAAAACCAAACAGAATAAATCTGTTTGGCCTTATAGGCTGTCAAGCAAGAATATCTTACTGAAGCTTCAATACCGCTCCTGGGAAGAAGCAAAAATAATAAAAGCAAGATAAGCAAAAATTGCACCGGCCCTGGGTCATACAGTGTCCTATAGTCAAATCTAGTCAAGAGTTTTTTGTCTGAAAAGTTTAGGTTGGGAGATATTGATTTTTTATTTATCGAACTTAGCCTGCCGTTTACACTGTCGGTATTTGTAGTTGTTAAAGTAGAGTCAGGAGTCTGCTTTTCATTTTTTTTATTATCTTTATTTGCCGGCCGGGAAGCACTTGGTTGAACACTGTTTCCGTGATTATCATTAATGAAAATACGGTTTACTATTGTGATAGGGATGGTTGAAAATGTAAGATATTCCAGGACAGCTTCCTGGCATTTTACTGCACTGTTTAATATATTTGTTTCAACGGAATAATTTAATACAGGAAAAAATGTATTAAAAACCAATATTATGGAAATTGAAACTATAAGGATAATATTTGGGTTTTTAAAAATATTCATAGTATTATATTAATAAAAATATATATAATATATATAAAATAATTGTAAATTATATGTAAAATTTAAGAAAATGTTATGAAAAAAATTGAAATTTAAAATATAATTTAGTAAACTACTAATATAATTATAGCCTATTAAACTGATAATTCAATAGAAATTATCAGTTTAAGGCCTTTGAAAAAGTCCTCAACGGTCTGATTACACATATTATAAAATCAGATTATACAGAAACAGTGACTGGACTTAATCAGTAAAATCTGTAATCAGAGATTGTTGGGTTTTTTCAGCAATCTCAATTTAAAACGGAGATAACAATTATGAAAAAAGATTTATTTAATCAGGAACTTGAAAAGTACCCGGTAAAAAACTCCAAGGGCTATGTGATCATCCCGTCTTTGCCTGATAACCTGAAACCTTTGCTTGAGATAGCTTATAACCTCTGGTGGGTGTCAAACAGCGATGCTCTTGAACTTTTCCGGCGTGTAGACTTTGACTTATGGGAAGAAGTGAACCACAACCCTATTCAGCTTCTTGGCGCAATAAAGGAAGAGCGCCTTAATGAATTATCCAAGGACAACAGTTTTGTTTCGCATTTAGACCATATAAAACATGACATGAAACGATACATGGAATTTACAACCTGGTATGAAAAAGAATTTCCTGATAACAAAAACTGCAAAATAGCTTATTTTTCAACAGAATTCGGCCTGCACGACAGCCTTCCTTTATATTCCGGCGGGTTAGGAATACTTTCAGGTGACCATATAAAATCAGCAAGCGACATGGGGCTTCCTCTGGTAGGTGTAGGCTTGCTTTACAGATACGGTTATTTTAAGCAGTACCTAAGCTATGACGGCTGGCAGCAGGAAGAATATGTAGAGAATCATTTTTTTAGAATGCCGCTCATGCTTGAAAAGGACCAGCAGGGGAATCCTTTAAAAATATTCGTTGAAATCCCTACAGGGAAGATCTATGCCCAGATCTGGAGGCTTCAAATAGGCCGCATCCCGCTATATTTGATAGATACGGACGTTCAAGAGAACAAGCTGGAAGACAGGGAAATAACAGGCCAGTTATACGGCGGCGACAGAGAGATGCGCATAAAGCAGGAATTAATGCTTGGTGTCGGCGGCATGCGAGCGCTTAAAGCTCTCGGCATTGAACCTTCTGTTATACATATAAACGAAGGGCATTCGGCATTCCTTTTGCTTGAGAAAATCAGGTCCTTAATGGCCGACCAAAAGATCACATTTGAACAGGCTGCGGAAGTTGTGAGGATTTCCTGCGTTTTCACTACTCATACACCCGTACCTGCGGGCAATGAAACTTTTGACCCTGTTCTGGTAGACAAATACTTATCGCCTCTCTATAAAAAACTCGGGCTGAAAAAAGAAGAGTTCCTGGCTTTGGGACGTCAAAATCCGGCAAATCTAAATGAATTATTCTGCATGACTATACTTGCTTTAAAAATGGTTGATTCCGCAAACGGCGTCAGCAGGTTACATGGAACGATATCAAGGAACATGTGGACGGGCATATGGCCGGAACTGCCCAAATCAGAGGTCCCGATTACCCATATAACGAACGGGATCCATACCACTACCTGGATCTCAAGGGAAATGGCACAGCTCTTTGACAGGTATTTGGGGCCGACCTGGAAAGATGAGCCCGAAGACCAAAGCATCTGGGAAAGGATAATGCAGATACCTGATGCCGAACTGTGGAGAAGCCATGAAAGAAGAAGAGAAAGACTGGTAACATTTGCCCGTAAGAGGCTGAAAAGCCAGCTTCAGAACAGGGGCGCTTCTCCAAGCGAGATAGACCTTGCCGAAGAGGTTTTAGACCCAGAAGCTTTGACGATATGCTTTGGCAGGCGGTTCGCATCATATAAAAGAGGAAACCTTATATTCCGGGATATAAACAGGCTAAAATCAATGGTTACAAAGAAAAATATGCCTGTCCAGTTCATTTTTGGCGGGAAGGCTCATCCGAATGACAATGTGGGCAAAGAGCTTATAAAAAGTATAATTCATATTGCAAGAGACCCTGACCTGCGCGACAGGATCGTTTTCCTTGAAAATTATGATATGAGCGTATCTCATTATATGGTACAGGGCGCGGATATATGGTTAAACAACCCGAGACGGCCGTATGAAGCATCAGGTACAAGCGGCATGAAAGCCGCAGCCAACGGAACGCTGAATTTCAGCGTTCTTGACGGCTGGTGGTGCGAAGCTTACAATCCTGACAACGGCTGGGCCATAGGTTCTGGAGAAGAATACGAAAATACCGATTATCAGGATGAACTTGAGAGCAAAGCGATGTATGATATCCTTGAAAAAGATATTATTCCGTTATTCTACTCCCGTGGGCCCGACGGATTGCCGAGAGGGTGGACGAGCAAAATGAAATTATCAATGAGCTCGATATGCCCGGGCTTTAACACAAACCGCATGATAGAAGAATATACAAGGAAGTTCTATAACCCGTCAAACTCCCGGTTTTGGAAGTTGGCTGCAAACGGTTTTGAACCTGCAAAAAGAAAGGCAGAGTGGAAAAAGAAGGCATGCGATAACTGGCAGCAAATGAATATCTTGAAGGTTGAAGATAACCTCAACAGTGAACTGATCCTTGGAAAAACATTTAATATACGTGCAAAAGTACAACTCGGTGACGTCCTGGTGCCTGAAGATGTGAGCGTTCAGGTTTATTTCGGGTACCTTGATTCCAGGAACAGAATGAGCGATACCATTATTAATGAAATGAAACTTGCGGAAAAATCTCAGGACGGAACATATGTTTATGAAGCTGTCATTAAAGGCGATAGAATAGGGCACTGCGGTTATGTGGTAAGGATACTTCCAAAATATGAAGGCCAGGTCCTGTATATTCCGAAGCTGATAACCTGGCAGTAACAATAGTCCGGAGTGATTAGTTCGGAGATAAAAATAAAAAAATTCGTTTTTACTACTAACTACGAACTCTCGTCTCCGAACTTACTCATTTCCACAACGGCAGGCCTGTGGAAGGATCAGGGACTCTTTTTAAAGCTTCTCCTTCCATTTCCTGTATAAAAAACTCTGCTGCAAAAACTATAGTACCGGGCATTAAATGCCCGCCAAATGCCTTTCCGTCATAATCAGCCAGGACTATGTGCGCATGCACAAAAACCTTTTCATCTTTTAGAGAAACATTCCCGATACAGGAAGCGATCTCAAGTTTTTTATCTAATTCCACGCAACCGGTATATTTTTTCTCGCTTTGGCTGTAATAACCCATCTTTGCTTTCTGGACAGCTCCTATCACCTGAACAGCCCCGATTTTTATACCATGTTCTTTGCAAAAACTATTTAATTTATCAAGCAAATCATCGCCATAGTTAAAGCGTCCCATGAAGTTTCTTTTTACCTTTGTTTCTATATACATTTTTTTCTCTCTTTACACTCTAACCAGTACCGATCCCGCATCGGTATTGGCTTGGTTACTCTAGTACAGATATTTTCAGGTCCGGCATTTTCATTTGTTTATACTCTATATCGGCTTCCTTGAAAAGCTCTTTAAAAGACGGGTCTGCATAACCCTGACATGCTACAAATATTTTAATTCTTGCATTGACTAACATTTTAGCACATAAAATGCAGGGGGAATGTGTGCAATAAATAGTTGCATGTCTTATGCTTATCCCGTGGAGGCTGGCCTGGATTATGGCGTTTTGTTCAGCATGTATGGCTCTGCAAATCTCGTGCCGTGTACCTGAAGGTATCTTCAGCTTATCTCTTAAACAACCGAGCTCAAGACAATCCCTTACCCCTGCAGCAGCGCCGTTATACCCGGTTGTAAGAATCTTTTTGTCGGCAACAATGACTGCTCCGACATGATGCCTCAAGCAAGTGGACCTTTCGCTGACAAGGAAAGCCAGCTTCATAAAATACTCGTCCCAGCCAGGCCTTTGTGTTTTTTTATTTGTATTTTTCATGATGAGAAATTAAACCAAAAATGAAAGCTATTGTCAAATCAGTGATATTTTTCTATAATAATGGCTCATGCTCTGGCGGAAATATGCCCACAGTGTTAGGAGTCCTGCTATTAGGGCATTTATTTCCAGAGTTTCCTGCCGGGCTTAATTAAAAACAATAAAAGGATGAATTACATGCAAAAAGTTAAGGTCGTAAAAAAACCGTGGGGAAGAGAATTGTGGTTTGCCTTGTCAAAAAAATATGCAGGCAAGATCCTTATAATAAGAAAAGGCCACCGTTCAAGCCTCCAATACCATAAATTAAAAGAAGAAAGCATGCTGTTAGACTATGGCCTTTTAAAATTGGAAATCGGAAAAAAACCTGATCAGCTTAAAACAAGAATAATAAGGCCTGGTACAGCATTTCACCTGCCTCCAAAAACTATCCACAGGATGCAAGCACTGAAAGACTGCCGGTTGATAGAAGTCTCCACTCCTCAACTCACGGATGTAGTCCGCATTGACGACGATTACAATAGAATCAGTATTAAGTGATAAGCTCTAAGAATTAAGCAAAATAAAATCAGGAAAAATAATGAAAGCTATAAAATTCGGGACCGACGGCTGGCGTGGAATAATTGCCGACGATTTTACTTTTGATAACGTAAGACAAGTAGCTGGCGCTATAGGGCTATACCTTAAAGAAAATACAAAATCAGCTCCTAAGGTGATAGTCGGTTATGATACAAGGTTCGCTTCAAAAGATTTTGCCGCAGCAGCAGGTAATGAGCTTGTAAAAGCCGGCTGCATCGTTATCTTAAGCAGCGATTTCCTTTCAACCCCTGCGGTTTCCTTAAATATCGTAAAAAGCAAGGCGGACGGGGGGGTAGTCATATCCGCAAGCCATAACCCTTCAGAATTTAACGGGATAAAGTTTAAAACCCGCAACGGGTCCTCAGCCCCGTCTTCTGCAACAAAAAGGATCGAAGAGCTTTTAAGCAGCAAACCGGACATAACTCCACAAACCGGCAGTATCGAAACCAGGGACCTTACAGCCGTATACCTTAAAGCTATTTCTTCTTTTGTTGACCTAAAACTTATAAAAAGAAAATATTTAAAAATAATATCTGACCCTATGTATGGGGCCGCTGTAGGCTATATCCCTTCGATATTCAACAAATCTAAATGCAAGGCTATAGAAATACACGGTGTTTTAGACCCTAATTTCGGCGGCCTGCACCCGGAACCGATAGAAGGTTATCTTTCAGACCTGAAAATATCCGTAAAGCAGAACGGAGCCGACATCGGCCTTGCAACTGACGGAGATGCTGACAGGATAGGTGTTGTAGATGAAAGGGGCACTTATTATCCGCCTCACCTGGTTTTTCCGATCCTGCTTTATTACCTTTGCAGATATAAAAACCTAAAAGGCAAAGTCGTCCAAACGATATCTCTCGGATATTTGAGCGAGCGTATAGCAAAGGATTTCGGCCTTGAATGGGAAGAAGTTTCCGTAGGGTTTAAATATATAGCAGATAAGATATTAACCGAAAATATTCTGATAGGCGGCGAAGAAAGCGGCGGCTACGGCTACGGCAATTTTTTGCCTGAGCGCGACGGAGTATTGAATTCGCTTGTACTTATAGAAATGCTTGCCGCAACAAAGAAGTCTTTGTCTGCGATACGCAAAGAGATAGAAAAAGATTACGGGACATCTTCATATTTAAGGACTGACTTTCAAAAACCCAAAAATGCGGCTTGGACAAAAGAAGAGTTCGTCCAAACCTTAAAATTAAAAACCCCGGACAAAATAGCAGGCCTTAAAATAAAACAGGTAAAAGATTATGACGGCATAGAGTTTGTCCTGGAAGACGATTCCTGGCTGCTCCTAAGGCCTTCGGGCACAGAACCCGTCATTCGTGTCTACTGCGAGTCACCCTCTTTAAAACATACAAAAACCATAATCGCCAGCGGGGAAAAACTAGTAACAAACAGTTTCCTTAAATAAAGACCTCTTTTTCAAAAGATTCAGCGGCCTTTGATTACTGTGATTAACTTCCGATTACAGTGATACTTCGACACTTAAAAAGTATTTTCTTTGCGACAAAAAAAGAACCGTAGAAATATTAAAATTCTGCGGTTCTTTTTATATTCAATTAATCACTGTAATCTAAAGAAGCTAATCACCGTAATTAAGGAACTGTTGGGTTTTTTAATGGTTCCTATTTCTTTTCCTGCGCATCTGCAGGTTTCTGCTCCGTCTTACTATCACCACCCATATTCTCCTGTGAAGGGGGGACTGCCGCCGGTTCATTAGCTGGAGGCACTACGGTTCCAGATGTTTTATTTTCATTTTCTGCAGGTACTGCTTCTTCTTGCTGTTCCTCTTTAGCCGGAGTACCGTGTAATTTTTCTTCTCTTTTCTGTTCCCATTCTTTCAGGTGTTTCTCTCTCTGCGCTATCCTGTCCTGAATATAATTATTATGTTCTTTCAGCTTCTTGCGCTGCTCTTCGGCAAATTCTTTCAGTTTCTGACAGCGTGCTTTTTGTTTCTGCATGTTTGACGATAAAAAATCGCTTTTTTCAGGGCTTTTGCCTTTTGCGATATTTACTTCCTGGTCAGGTTTAAGGGCGATTTCCTGGTTTTCATTTTCAGAACTTGCCACACCCATCTCTCCGTCAAATAATCCGACCTGGGTCTTATTGCCTTTCACTGAAACAGCGAAATCCGTGCCTCTTATAGACATGACTGCGATAGGAGTTCGGACCTTGAATTTTGCGCCCTGGTCTCCTTTTTTGTTGAATACCGAAAGAAGCACTCCAAAATCTACTTTTAGATGGTAAGTCTGTACCTTTACATCATTCTTTTTTTCGATCTTAAGCTCCTGAAGGTTTAACTGGCTGTCTGCATCAAGCCTGAATGCAGATCCATCATCTAATATAAGCTGGCAAAAAGATAGTTTTCCGGTTTTTATAGTATCTTTTTCTTCAACAGGTATCAGCTTTTGGGCAGGCACCCATAAGTTCTTTGAAGCTTTGAATATCTTAACATCTCCGCGCATATTATCAATGCATCCTACAAAATACTGCTGTTGAGAAAATGCAACAGCTGTAAAAATACAAACGATCATACTGATAAACATTGACAAAAAACATTGTTTTTTCATATAAAAACCCCTCAAGTTATAGCCGCCCAAGGCGGCATAACTTAAATGCAAAATGATAATTGTAAAATGAAAAATAGTGGTATCCCGCTTTGCGGGATTAATTTAAATAAATCCGCCAAAGCGGACACCTTAATTTTGCATTTTTCATTTTGCATTTTGCATTTCCTATACATCTACATCTATTTTTTCTCAGAAAGAATTTCAGCTTCTATTTCGTACTTACCGCTGTTCGCTATCTTAATGTTAAAATTTTCATTTATGGTAAGCATCTTAGAAACCTCGTCTAAAGCACCGCGTTTCAGGTCAAGAGAGATAACAGCTACGCCTTCGGAGTAGTTCTTGACCCAGCAGTCCTTCACGGTCGGGAAGGTCTTTATGCTGTTGATCATCTTTTTTACCTGAGCAATGTCTTTCACGTTCTTAATAACGATCGACGAGAATGCCCGTTCCTTCAAGTATTTCAAGACTTCATCAGGCATGCCTATAGAAACTTTTTGGGCCACTTCTTCTAAAGCTTTTTTTGCAGCCGCTGGCTTGTTGATGTCTATTCCGCTTGCGACTGTGTTCTTTGTTGTGATTATCTCTTTTGTAGCGGTCATAAGTATCTTCAAAGAGAGGTTTGCCCTGTAAGACACCAATCCGCCGAGGCCCTGGTCAGTGTTAAACGTCGAATCCGCATCTCCGATAACCACGATATCTGCTTTCAACTTCTGCAGGTTATCTGTATTGTCATTTAAAATAGCAGAAGCGCTTGAGTAGTATTCCTGCGGTTTCTGGTCAGAGACCACAAAACCCGCATCTACGAATGATTTCATGAGGCTTAGTTCTGCCAGATGCGAGTTTTGAGATTGTGAATCTATCTTCTCGTTAATCCAGAACGACATAAGCGGGTTGCCGTATTTCTTGGGATTAACGTCCATTTCCGATAATTTTTTGCTCAAATCTTCGCTTTTAACCCAGGCTTTTATGCTTACTTTGTAAAAATCATTGTCTTTTTTCTCTTTTATTATTTTGTAATCCTGAATATACCCTTCGGTCTGGCTGGTAATATTGTCTTCGAGCATCTGGGCTTTGGAAACGAGCGAAGCTGCTGATACATAAACTCCTACAACTGACTCTACGGCCCTTTTTTGTGCTTCGTTTATGGCATTTTTACGTGCCAGCCCTAAGTCATCCCCCAAAGGGGCCAAACCTTCTGCCTCCACAACTTCCACTTTATAGCCCTGCGGTGCAGTTTTAACCTGCCCTGAGGCACAACCTGATGTAATTAAAACAAACGCAATAAAAGCACACAATAACGGACTAACGTTGTTCAATCTAAGCATATTCAGTATCCCCAAATAAAATAATTTGAGATTTAAGGTGAACAAAACACATTCACCTTAAATCTCTTTTGAACCCTAAAAGTTTGAGCTTGAAGTGATCTTATTTAAAATCTTTTACATTCAGGCCCATTGATTTTAGCCTGGTTTTGGGAAGCCTTATGGTAGTTACGCAGCCGTCATCTGCTGTCCATTCCGACTTTACCACTTCAGCGCCTTTTATTTCTGCATCTATCTTTGTAGCAAGGAGGGAATCTGTTTCCATGGCTTTTTCTACCGTAATACCGCCTTCAAGTTTTACTCCTTTAACCAGCGACAACAAGTTATATTGAGCACCAACTATAGCAGCGTTGCGGGAAGTGGCCATTTTCTGCGTCTTACTCGTCATCGTCTGGTCAGCGGCACCTATGCCTGTTGCAAAAATAAAATTGTCCGTGATCCCCTGTTCGGTCCATTCTCTTGCGATCTCACCGTCTTTCGATACACGGCTTTTTGAACCGTCTGTTGCACAACTACTTAATAAAAAACATACAGGAAGCAAAATACAAACTAAATACTTAAGCATAATACCCTCCCTTTTTTAATATATACACTTCTTTTTTGATTATATAATAAAAGACCCATGATGTCAATCAAACTAAAATACACTAAAGGAAAACAAACATTAATACCGATAAAACCAGGAACAAAATCCCGGTTAAAAGCTTAACCAGCCTCACATCTTTTCTTCCCAAAGCCTGCATCCTTCCTGACCTTGAACTGATCAGCACTGTAACGAATATGAAAACCAGGGGGAGAATAAAAACGAATGAATAGATTATAAGATAAAAAAAAGCTTTCGCTATCAACTCAGGGATACTGGCCATGTACATTATTGTTGGAAGATAGATCTGTCCGGTGCAAAAAAACTCCATAAACGAAATTACAACGCCGAGAAAAAAACCAAAGGGTATCAAGTACCGTACATTGGCATATTTTTGTATGAAATCATGCATTCTGACCTTTAACCACATAGGCAGCTGAAGAGTGACCTTTGCCTCTTTTCCAAGCTCAGCCCCTTTGAGCGAAAAATAGTCCTGGAAACTAAAATAGGCAAGTACCAAAGTAATGCAACCCATAACTATATATAGAGTCTTTGATACATATTTTAAGGCGCTAAGCGCGACAAATACTTTTGCAAGGCCAAGCCCGATTAAGAAGTAAACAACAAAGATACCAAAGATAAACATCATTCCTGTCCAGAAAACCTCAAAAAAAGGCTTTTTCTGTATCAGGCTCAAGTATGCCACAAGAAAAAGAATACCTGCAAATGCACACGGGTTTACCCCGTCTATTAGGGCAGCGGCTATTATGGGCAAAACTTTCATAGATCTTATTCTTTCAGCCGTTTCCTGCTTTACTATCTTTTCATCGGGCATGAACAAAACCTGTTTTGCCTGTCCGGGATTATTTTTTAATGTCAATAAGTACTTTTCAAATTCCGTTTCGATTTCTGCCTCTCCTCCGAATATCTCACCCGCGACAACGATCGCAGGCAGCTTGTTGCCTTTCTTCTTAAGCTTATTTTCTACAAACAAAAGCCTTTCATAATTCGCTTTAACATTAAGCATATATTCTGTTATTTTAAATTCCAGGCCGTATTTTTTTGAAATCCCGGGAATGATAGTTTCTTTTAATTTTTTGCAGTATGAACATCCGGGAGTGGAATAGATCTCGATAGGTATTTTGTTTCCAGTATTTTGTATATGTTCTGTTTCTTGTTTTGAAGTTTGAAGTCTGTTGTCTGTCTCCTGTCCCCTGGTAACCGGTAACTGGTCACTGGTCACTATTTTTTCTACTACCTCGCCTTCTATAAGCCAGGTCACGGATTCGTTGGCAGGGTCATTGGTATCAATGAAAATATATTCGCTCTTTTTGCCAAGGGATTGTTCTCTTGAATCAAAAGAAATCTTAAAATCATATTTTTGGCCGGGTTTTATGGCAGATTTTGAAGGTGTAATTGAAATGCAGGGACATGAACTTCTTGCCGATACTTCCAGGTCAGTTGTCCCGGAATTACGTACAGCGAGGGTTTCTGTGAGAATAGTCCCTTTATTTATCTTTCCGGGCTCCCAATAAGCCTTTGATAAGGAAATTTTAGGCTGGGCATAGGAACATACCGGGAGCAAAATAAGCAGATAAAATATTTTAATATATCTCATATTTCAGCACAGATCCCACTTCTGAGGAGGGATAATATAAGTTTATGGAATTTCCTTTACTGGGACAGTAATTCAGGGGTTTTGGGAGTATCACTGTAATCTGAATTTATTATTCGCTGTAATCAAAGAGCTTTGCCTGCAGGAGTCATTTGGACAAAGATCTCATTTAACTAATTCTTTGGCTTTTTCTTTAAGTTCTTTTTTGTACTTTTCTAATAAAACGACTGCTTTCGGATCTCCTGCAATATCCTTATTTAAAAGTACAAAGTCGTTACTATAAGAAAGTATCTGCTTTTTATCGCCGAGCTTGAACTTTATTATTCCCACTCTGTGGCTGTTCTGCCCGCCCTGTACTATTAAAGTATTATTTACCTTAAGTGGTATCTTATTAAATGTCTGAGAATGGCCGCCTATTATCAAATCAATACCCTCTATATCCTGTGCTATTTTGTTATCCTGTTCATCCCCGCAGTGCGAAACCAGCACTACGATATCCGCTTCCTTCTTTATGCCGGGGATAATATCTTTTAAATATTCCATCATATTAAGTATCTTGACGTCTTTGAGCTTATCTTTCGGGAATAGAAAGAATATTTCAGGATTTAGTACGCTTATTATTCCGATCTTTACATCGCCCACTTTTTTTATAATATACCTGTCTTTGTTAAATGGATAGCACATTTTATCATCGCAGGTGGTCAAATTCGAAGAATAGAACGGAATTTCTTTTGCTTTATCCTTTAAGTAGTCAATGCCCTGCAGTATTTCCTGGTCGCCTACTGATATCATATCGTAAGCTATCATCTTTATCATGTTACAACTGTATTCAGCTAATACCTTATCTGGCCTTGGAGGCAAATAATCGCCTGAATCAAGGAGTATAGCGTCAGGGTTATCACTTTTTATTTTATTTAAAGCAGCTACCTTCCTTACGATCCCGCCGAAGGGGTTCTGAGGGCAATCACAGGACTCAAGCAGGCCGTTAGAACTACCCGCATAAACGATCTCGATCGCCGTTTCTTTCGGCTTTACGTAAGTTTGTGCGCTTAATTCTGTAATATCTTTTGAAAGCAGCTCTTCTATATCTTCATGATAGCCTTTATAATGCCGATGAACCCTTCCGTCTTTGCCTATAACGAACAACTGTGGTATTTCCGCAGCTCCGAACTTTATCACGCCGTATTTTTCTCCGGCCCGGTACCCTAACGGGTCTGACAATATCGGAATTTCCACTTTATTCTGTTTTAAATACTCCGGCATGACGTTTTCCGGCTTTTCATCGAGGCATACCATATATATCTTGGCGAGATTTGCATGCTTTTTAGAAAGAGTGTTCAATTTAGGTATCTCTTTTTTGCACGGCTCGCAGTGGGAATCAAAAAAATTCAGGATTATTATGTTTTTATTGTCAACTAAACTGCTTAAGGCGACACTATTTTCAGTGCCGTATTCCTGCAGCTTGAAATCCGGGGCAGGCGTATTTACTGTTTCGCAAAAAGCACTTACTAAAGAAAAACATAGCACAAAAAACATCGTTAAATAGCATTTCATTTTTATATCCCTTTCTATCATAGATTTGTTGAACATTATAATAAATTAACCCGTACAATGCAAACTAATAGATTAAAAAAATAATACCTGCTATCTTAAGGATGGCCTTCATTTGGGGAGAAAGGTTAAATATCTTTCTTCGGGCTTGACATTCCTGTATTTTCGTTCGGCAGTCTAATAATGACTTCGCATCCCTGCCCCGGTTTACTTTTGATCTCTATTGAACCGCCGTGATTTTGCACGGTCCCGTATGAAACAAACAAGCCAAGCCCCGTACCGGGCACAGTTCCGCTCCCGATGGAACCCTTGGTAGAATAAAAAGGTTCAAAAACCCTTTTCTGGCTTTCTTCGTCCAAACCTTTGCCCGTATCAAAAAAAGATATCTCTATGAAACCATCTGTTTTAGAAACACTGATTATCAAGTCACCGCCGTTTGGAGACATTGCGTCATTTGCATTCATTATTAAGTTTAAAAAAACCTGCTGCATTTCGTCTTTGTTAACAGAAACAGTAAAAGACGGGCTTTCATATTTTTTTATGATACTAATATTGTTCTTTTTCAAAAACCTTCCCGTGATCACAAGGACAAAATCTATCAGATCCGTAAGATTACAAAGCTCTATATTGATCCTTTCCTGCCTGGAAAATACCAATAAGTTCCTTACTATTTTTACCGCTTCTTCAGAAGTTTCAGTGATGACTGACAAAGCTTCTTCCACCTCTTTGGATGTTTTGGCTTTTTTTGCCCGTTCAATGTACCCGTTTATGACCTGCAGCATATTATTGAATTCATGAGCCACACCCGCTGCAAGCGTACCGATGCCGGCCATCTTTTCTTTTCTAATAAGCTCTTTTAAGAATCTGTCCTTTTCATTTAAGGTACGTTTGTGAAGCTCTTCAATACCTACGGCAGATGCTATTATCCCCATTATCAATTTATCATCTTCGTTAACTTCATAACTTTTACAATAAAGCACGCACATTGTCCCGATTATTTTATTGCCTATTTCAACTTTATGACCTATATATGTTTCCAGTTTTAATTTTTTCACGCCCGCATCTGTTAAATTATATTTTGTTTTAGAAAGGTTGTTTACTATAAATATTTTATCTTTTTCGTTTTTTATCAGGTCATAACATATATGGCCTTTTGCTTTGCTCCTGGGATTAGAAACATCGGGCACATTCCACTTGCCAATGGTAACGAGCATATCATCTTCAAGGACATTATATAGGGCATAGTCTGCGTTCATAAGTTCGCCGCATAAGTTGATAAGGCTGTCAATGTTCTTATCCGGATTGGAAACGAAATTAATAAAACATTTGTTTATCTTTACGATCTTTTCTTCAATTTTCATATCTCCCTTCCTAAAACTTATTTTTTTAAATTAAATCAAAATAGCATCAAAAAAGCAAGTTTTTGCCTAAATCTTCCAGTATGTTGATTTTAATTATGCGTATGATTTAGTTTATTTTAAAAATTATGGTATAATCTTACCATACAAACCATATTACTCCAATGAAAATTAAATTAAAACAAAGCACCGGATCCAAATTAAAGCAGAATATCTATGAAAAGATGCGCTTTTCTGCGTTTATGAAGAGTGACGAAAAAGAATTCGTGGATTTTATCAATAAAGTTGAAAATGACCCGCTGTTCAAAAAACTGTGCTTCTCCAAGGACAGAGACCAAAGAATAATCAGTTTAAAAAAATTCCACAGAAACAACTATTTGTCCTATTCCAATGAACTTAAGATCAATTTCGAAAAAGACGGCACGTTTTACGATATCGGCTCGCTGATAAACAATAAGGCTGCAGCAAAGATACAAAAACTGGGATTAAAGAATTTTGAGAAGTATTTTCTATTTGACGAAGATAGGCTTTTATCAGATAGGGAGATCAGCAGAAAATGTAAAATACCTGAACCTGACGTAAAAGAAATTAAAGGCCTTGTCGATGAATTATCCGTGCGGTCGGAATTTTATTTTCCATCAAATATAACTGTCAGCCCGGGCATTAATTCCTATAAAATAGCTGTAATAGACAATATTTCAGGAAAATTACGCACAATTTTTTGTTCACTAAAATTTGTGCAGGGGACTTATGTTATTAATTATTCAAAGCTTGAATCATTGAAAAAACAATCAGTTTTTAGTATAATTGAATACAAAAAAATTACGGAACTATTAAAAGACCTGGAGTTGATTAATAAAAGAAAATCAACGATTCAAAAGATATTGGATTTTATTATTGAAAAACAAGAAGATTATTTAGTATCCGGTAATGGTTCCAAACTAAAGCCCTGTACTCAAAGAGAATTAGCTCATGAAATCAACATCGATGAAAGTGTAGTGAGCAGGGCCGTTTACGGAAGGAGCATCCAAATACCGGACGGTTCCGAAAGACCTCTAAATTTTTTCTTCCCGAGCAGAATAGATGTTTGTAAAAACATTCTCAGAAATATAATGACAGATAATAAAATCGATTGCTCAGATAAAACGTTCTGCCACATCCTTAGAGATGAGTACGGGATCAATATTTCAAGAAGAACGGTCTCCTACTGCAGGAAACACATGTAAAGGACTAAAATAATGGACGACAAAGCAACCATTCTTGTTGTTGATGATGAAGAAAACATGAGAGAGTCCTACAATATTATTCTTAAGGATAAGTACAATGTCCTTTTAAGTGCCGGCGGAAAAGAAGCGCTGGAGATATTGAACCGCGAACAGGTTGACATTGTTCTTTTGGATATTCTTATGCCTGATATGGACGGTATTGAGGTACTTAAAGAGGTTAAAAAGAACCACGATACCGAAGTTATCATGATCACTGCTGTAAACGCAGTGAAAACAGCTATCCAGGCTATTAAGTCCGGAGCCTACGATTATATCCCTAAACCGTTTGAAGTAGCTGATTTATTGGCAGTAATACAAAAAGCTTTAGAGAAGCGTGATCTGACAAGGGAAATAATCTATTTAAAATCTGAGTTAGAACAATATACATTTGAAAATATGCTGGGCAACAGTAAGCAAATGCTTGGGCTTTTCGATTTGATCTCGCAGGCAGGACAGAATCAATCTACGATACTGATCTCCGGAGAAAGCGGCACAGGCAAAGAACTGGTTGCGCGGGCGATCCATAAAAACGGGACAAGGAAAAACAAGCCGTTTATCGCAGTAGACTGTTCAGCTATCCCGGAAAACCTTGTTGAAAGCGAGCTTTTCGGGCATGAGAAAGGGGCCTTTACTGATGCCACGGTCCAAAAGCTTGGTAAATTCGAACTGGCAGGCCAGGGCACGATATTCCTGGACGAAATAGGCAACCTGCCTCTTGATATACAGAGTAAAATACTCAGAGCCATAGAGTCCAGGGAAATAACACGGGTAGGGGGTAATAAAACCATTAATATCGGGGCAAGAATAATCACTGCCACAAATATCGATTTAACAAAAGCCATTAAAGACGGGAAATTCAGGGAGGATCTTTATTATAGGCTGAATGTTATACCTATATTAGTTCCGCCTCTCCGGGACAGGAAAGAAGACATACCCTTGCTGATTGAACACTTTATCGGGTATTTTAACAAAATACTCAAAAAAAATGTTAAAGGGATATCAAAGGAAGCATTACAACTTATGATGAAATATAACTGGCCCGGGAATGTAAGGGAATTACGTAATATAATAGAAAGGCTGGTAGCATTGGGCAGCGAGGATACTATATCGCATACGCGCTTACCGTTCGAGATTTTGTTAAGTGAAGAAAATGCTGTTTCATCTCAGGAGCTGAATTCATTGAAAAAGGCTCGTGCTGAGTTTGAAAAACGCTTTATTTTAAAAGTATTAGAAAAAACCAACTGGAATCAAACAAAAGCCGCTAAACTGCTCAACATTCACAGGAACGCCTTAATATATAAAATAAATGTTTTAAACCTCCGCCCCAAATTTCACAATTCAAAATAGATGCCAAACCCCTTGCATACGTTTTTGTGCTCCTTGCACAAAAAACATAGAAACAGTTACTTATTACCTATATTAAAACCTCTCTTAAGCTAATGGCAATAAATTTGCATAATTTAATTGCAATAGCTTTTTTTGACATCAAATCTTTTATAAGAGGTCTATCCTCAAAGACAATAATTTTTAAATTGACTCGACTTAATAATTATGAAGATTCTATTAATAACACCTAAAAGCAAATCAGGGACCACAGAAAAGGAGTTTTGGGATTACGAATTTATGTCTTTGATTATTGGAGAAAAACAGCATAGTCTTGCATCCCTGGCCCTGCCTACCTTAGCAGCATTAACCCCTCCAGACGTTCAAGTGGAAATAAATGACGAAAATATTGAAAATATAGATTTTAATTCTACTGCAGACTTAGTAGGCATAACAACTAATACTCATTTATCTTTAAGGGCCTATGAAATCGCGGATCTGTTCAGAGAAAAAGGCAAAAAAGTAGTACTTGGAGGAATTCATGCTTCAATGTTGCCTCAAGAAGCGATCAAGCATTCAGATGCGGTCGTAATAGGTGAAGCTGAAAATACCTGGGCAGGCTTGGTTGATGATTTTAAAAATAATAAATTAAAAAAATATTATGAGTCTTCCAGCAGGCCTGAGTTATCAAACCAGCCTTTTCCGCGATGGGATCTGGTCCATACAGATAAATACGCTCTAATTTCATTGCAGACCACAAGGGGATGCCCTTATGACTGTGAATTTTGTTCCGTAAAAGCATTTTCCGGGTTAAGTTACCGGCGGAAACCGATCGAAAGCATATTAAGGGAAATTGAGTTGATTTCCAAAAAAGGGAAAAAACTTATTTTTTTTGCTGATGACAATTTAATCGGGCATAAAGAATTTGGGAAAGAACTGGTTGAAGGAATTACTCCGTATAATATTGCTTATAGTGCTCAATCTTCAATTGATATAGCTCATGATGAAAATATGCTAAAGCTTATGGCAAAAAGCGGCTGTAAAAAAGTAATAATAGGATTTGAATCTTTATGCGAGGCAAATCTAAAGCAGCTTAATAAGGCCAAAGCCTATAAATCTGACAAATATATTAATGACATAGAAAAAATACAGTCCTATGGCATTGAGGTAAAGGGTTCTTTTATTGTTGGCTGTGATTTCGATGATGAATCCGTATTCGAAAAAACTGCGAATTTTATTGAGTCCTCCGGGATAGCTTCGGTTGTAATAAATATTCTTACACCGTACCCGGGAACACGCCTTTTTAGCAGGTTTGAACAAGAAAATAGACTCATTCATAAAGATTGGTCTAAATATGATAACAGTCATGTTTGTTTTTATCCTAAATTAATGAGCCCTGAAGCACTTCAAAACGGCTATAACTGGTTAATAAGAAAGATATTTTCCTATGATTCTATTTTTAAAAGAATGAATGATTTATGGATGTTGTGGGACAAGTACGGAGTAAGGCGGCGGGACAGGGTGTCACCGCTTTTAGTAAATTTAAGTTCTCACGACATAGCTCAAAGCTATCCTAGGGGAGTCCATCCTGCCTTATCATTAAAAAAGTTAGCAGTAGGAGGAGTTGATGAGTAATAGAGTGGTTATTACAGGTTTAGGTATCATTGCTCCAAACGGAGTGGGGAAAGATAATTTCTGGAAATCGACTTGTTCGGGTATATCCGGGATAAAAAAAGTCTCTCGTTTCGATACTCACGACTGCCCTACTAACATAGCAGGAGAAATCGATGATTTCGAGCCTAAGGAATATATGGAGAAAAAAACAGCTAACCATTTAAGCAGGTTTGCCCAGTTTGCATTAGCCGCTTCTAATATGGCAATCGAAGACGCCAAAATTAATATTTCACTGGAGGATCCTTATCGTATCGGCATAGCGATAGGTAATACAATCGGCGGTAAAGAAGTAGACGAAAAACAGCAGAGAGTTTCCAGCGAAAGCGGCTGGTCAAAAATTCACCCGTTTTCGGTGTCTCTAATCAGCAACAGTTATGCGGTGGGCGCTGTTGCTTCCGAACTGGGTATCAGGGGGCCGAATAATACATTCAGTACAGGATGTTCCTCAGCTTCATCAGCAATCGTTTACGGATTTGACAATATAAAAAATGGAACTGCGGATATTTTCCTATCAGGCGGAACAGAGGCTCCGCTGGTGCCTTTTGTCTTTAACGCATTTTGCGCATCAGGGGTGCTTAGTCAAAATAACGGCGACAGGCCCGGATCGGCAAGCAGGCCTTTTGACAAAAAAAGAAACGGTTATGTTCTTTCTGAAGGCTGCGGAATTGTGATATTGGAAAGTTTAAACCATGCGGTTAAAAGAAAAGCAAAAATATATGCCGAGATAGGGGGGTATGGAGTTACCAATGATGGTTATAACTTGGTAAAAATGGAACCTACCGGCCGGGATGCTGCAAGGGCGATAAAAATCGCATTAAATAACAGTAATGTAAAGCCGACTGATGTGGATTATATTAATGCACACGGGAGCTCTTCTCAAGTCTCCGATAAAAGAGAAACCAGCGCCATAAAACAGGTTTTCGGAGAATATGCATATAAGATTCCAATCAGCTCTGTAAAATCAATGGTTGGACAGGCTTTAGGAGCATCAGGCGGGATACAGGTAATAGCAACAGCCCTATCGATTTACAATTCGAAGATATCACCTACAATTAATTACGAAGAGCAGGACCCCGAGTGCGATCTGGACTATACCCCAAATAAACCGAGGACCTATCAAACAAATACTGCGCTTATCAACTCGTTTGGCCTCGGCGGGAACAATGTTTCAATGGTTATGAAAAAGTATTCAGAACCAAAAGCAAGTTTCCCCTGGGCACTAAATCTTTTTTGAAAAAATGTGAGGTATACAAATGAAAATATTATTAGTATTGCCGCCAAGTAAAAGGCTTATCGGAATTCAAGAACAAATCTTCCCTGTAGGATTAGGGTATTTGGCTGCTGTTTTGGAAAAAGAGGGCTATGATGCTCATATTTACAACATAGATATGGATCCTAATGAAAATAATTTCGAACTAAATGCAGCTTTAAACAGTGAAGAACACCTAAAGGCAAATTACCAAATGCATAAAATTGAAGCTGAGTTAAATAATGATAGCCATATTGTATGGCACGAAATATTTGAAACATTAAATATTTATATACCTGATATTGTTGGAATTTCAGTTACAACTATGACTTTTAAAGCGGCATTGAAAGTTGCAGAAATTTGCAAAAAATGGAAACCTGATGTTAAAATCGTATTTGGAGGGCATCATCCGACTATTGATTCGGAAATGACTCTGATGAACAATGATGTAGACTTTGTTATAAGGGGCGAAGGTGAAGAAACTTTAAAAGAGCTGGTTAACAAAATAAATCAAAAAAGCGATAATTTTAGTGAAATTGATGGCCTCTCATTTAAATTGGATGGAAAGATAATTCATAATAGAAATAGAGGTTTAATAAATGATTTAAATACAATACCATATCCAGCCAGGCACTTGCTCATAAATAAAAACAAATTCCCCGATCTTTTTACTAAAAATTCCGTAATGGGTATAGGAAGAGGCTGCCCATGGAAATGTACCTTTTGTTCCAGCTCAGCAATATGGGGAAGGAATGTTCGAATTAGGAATATTAGCAATATAATTGGCGAAATAAGAATGCTTGTTGATAAGTATGGAGCGCAAAAAATATCTTTTTATGATGATACATTTAGTGTCAATAAGGATTTTGTATCAAGTTTATGTGAAAGAATAATTGATGAAGGAATAAAAATAAAATGGATATGTCTAAGCAGGGCGGATTGTTTAGATGATAAAATAATCAGGCTTATGAAAAAAGCAGGATGTATTGCGATTGCGCTTGGCGTAGAATCTGGCAGTGATAAAATATTGGAATTTTTAGACAAGAAAGAGGATTTAGAAAAAATTAAAGCGGTTTCAAAGTTGATAAAGTCCAATGGTATCTGGCTTACTACATTTTTTATGATTGGGATTCCAACCGAGTCGAAAAATGACATAGAAAAATCCCTGAATTTAATGAAAGAAGTCGGCCCTAATGAGATTTATTTGTCTTCTTTTAAGGCGAATCCTGGAACAATGGCCTTTGAATACATTGTAAATAATAAAATAATGTCTCAAAATGAATTAATGAACACTAATTCTGACATATATAGAAATCATAAATTTATGGACAATATAAGCAGGGAAGAATATAAGAATATTTTTGATAATGCTTATAATTTTATTAGCGAATATAACAGAAATTATAAAATTCAAGCTAGACATAATTAATTTAACGTTATAAGGAGGAATCTTATCCATGCAGTTTACTTTAATTGCTCCCATTGTACTATTCTTAGTAGGTCTTATTCATCTATTTGAAACATTTTATTTAGAAAAAAACAAAGAAAAAGGAAAAACCTATGCAAAATGGACATTGCCGGCTCTAAGTATGGGTTTTGTTCTTGTGCTTGCTAGCAGCCTGAGTGAATTTTATTCGGTAAACCGAACAATTGATTCTATTATTTCAGGGATGGGCCTTTTGATAACATTGATTAGGATTCCTATTAAACTTTGGGCAGCAAAAACTTTGGGTCAATACTGGAGCCCACATGTAAAGATACGTAGTAACCATATGGTAATAAAATCTGGACCGTATAAGTATCTGCGTCATCCTGTATACTTCGCAGCTTCAATGGAATTGGTAGGGATACCTTTGTTTGTTAATGCATATTATACTTTAGTTTCTACATCACTGGTGCTGGTTTCATTAATTGTAGCGCGTATGTATATCGAAGAAAAAGTATTATTAGCAGAATTAGGTGAACAATATATTGAATACAAAAAAGAAACATGGGGTATGATCCCATTGATACATTGATTTTTATTAAACAATTCTTTAATAAAATCTTAGAAATGAAAATAGCAAAAATGGGATATAATTAATATCTACAAACAATATTTAAATTAGGTGCCACCTACGCGGTGGAACATGGTTCAAAAGTTAGCGAAATTAATAAGAGAGGGATTACATTATGACCAAAAGCTTTAGCAGGAATATCGGACTAATATCCGAGAAAGAACAGGATAAACTTCAAAATTCAACAGTTGCTATAGCAGGGGTTGGAGGAGTCGGAGGGTTCCCTGCAGAACGTTTAGCCCGTTTAGGTATTGGGCATTTGAAAATAGCGGACCCGGAAAGTTTTTCCGAAACCGATATTAACAGGCAGTTCGGAGCTACAAAGGAAACCATAGGTAAAAAGAAAGTAGACGTAATTGAAAAATTAGTAAAAGAAATAAACCCGGACATAGTTGTCAATAAATTCGGCGACGGTATTAAGGAAAATAATGTTAATGAATTCCTCAAGGGGACCGATCTCGTCATAGACGCTATAGAATTTTTTATATTTGGACCAAGAATGTTGTTATACCCAAAGGCCAGAAAAACAGGGAAGATTATTCTGCTTTCAGGAGCGGTCGGCTTCGGCGCACCTCTTTTTGTGTTCTCGCCCGAAGGCATGACTATGGAAGAATATTTTAATGTCCCCAAGGACAAAAACAGACTTGATAAATTTCAGATCCCTCTAAATAAAATGTGCCCGGTTGCCTTAGACTATATACCAAAAGAATTGATAGAAGACATTTATAAAGGAAAACACCATGTACCTACCTTAAGCCCTATATGCGCATTGGCCGGCAGCCTGTTAGCTATGGAAACGGTATTCAGGCTTCTTGGTAAAAGAACTGGTGGCTATGTCCCTTATCATACTTATATCGATTTATATAAACAAGAATTAATAATTCTATAATTGACAAATTACAAGGCGGCCTTTATGTCTACAAAAAGTATTTTGATAAATTACGGTGGATATCCGCGTTCAACGCGCAACTTTGTTCCTGACAACGGAGTTGCTTCTTTAGCCGGGGCACTATTGGCTAAAGGACACACGACTACGATATTAGACTATTCTACAGTAGATATTGTTAAGAGAATATTTCCTCACCAATATAAAGATGAATTGGAAAAAATAACGGAAAGAATAAAAATACATATTAGACAAGGAATTGATCCTGATAGAAAAGATTTGGAAGCTTTTCGCTTTATTGATAACCTGATAGAAAAATATGAGTATGATAAAATGCTTGAAATTGCGCAGGAAATTTTTGAATATATTGAGTCTCATAAAGTTGATTTTGTCGGTATAAAATTATTTTTAGGCGATTCCTTTGAAGGTTCTGTCAGGATTGCTCAATACCTGAAAATAAAGAAGCCCGGGCTGCCTATTTTTGCAGGCGGGCCCCATGTTGATGCTTTTATGTCGAGAATATTTGATATAACAAAAGTATTTGACGTTCTCGCTTACGGTGAAGGCGAAGAAACAATATTTATGCTGGCAGAATTTGTTGAAGGAAAGAAAAGGCTTGAAGAGATACCAAATATATTGTATCGTTCAGGCACAAAAGTGGTAATCAATCCGATGAAAAGAATCGAAGATTTGAATGCATTACCTTATCCCGTATATGATGAAGAAATTTATCCAGCTATGAAAGGCGACCAGAAAGTTAAGGTGATACTTATTGACGAAAGCAGAGGATGCCCGAATGCATGCAATTTCTGCTGCCATCCGTCTAAAAGCGGGAAAAAGGTACGGGTACGCAACCACAAGACAGTTGTTGATATTATGGAATCAATGAAGACAAAACATGACATAAAAGCATTTCGTTTTGCCGGCTCAAGCCCGCCTCCGGTGCATAAAAAACTTATTGCGCAAGAGCTATTAGATAGGAAATTAGATTTTCAATACACTACCTTTTGTGCTGTTAAAGGGGGTAAACTGGAAGATTTTGAGCTTTTGAAAAACTCGGGATGTTTTGCTATACTTTTTGGCATTGAATCAGGCAGCCAGGAAATCTTAAATAGAAGCATGAACAAGAACGTAACCCTGGAGCAAGTCAAAAACGCTGTTGCCTTGTGCAAGAAATCCGGCATAGCAACCGTAGGAAGCGTTATAGTGCCGGCACCTTTTGAATCCGAGGTAACAAAAAACGAAACATTGAATTTACTTAACGAGCTTGTCCTTGATTCAACTACTGTCTGTTTACCTACGCCTATCCCTGGTACAAAATGGGGAGATGACTTATTGAAATATAATTTTAACATTCCAGATGAGCGGCAATTCTGGAAAGATGCAATTGTTTTTAACTTAAAAAACTATTATCCGCAATTCTTGTGGAAACCGATGCCCGGCTACCGGCTTAATAATAAGCCGTTTAACGAAATAGCCCAAGAGACATCAGAGTTTGTGCGGAAATTAGAAAGCAGAGGATTAACAACTCAAGCCAGCGATGAGATACTTCTTTTAGCGCATTATGCAGGGCTTTCCACAAGAGAATTCAGGGATAAAAATGACCAGTATTTCAGCGAAGGTAATTACCAGGCTATCAGCCGAATGGTAAGCGGTATAAACAAAAATATTCTAAACTGACAGGAATTTAATATGTCGACAAAGAGTCTATTGATAAACTTTTCAGGCTACCCTAATGAACCATACAGCTTTGTGCCGGACAACGGCCTTGCTAATTTGGCTGCGTGTTTGATAAAAGCAAATCATTCTACAATTATTTGGGATTATTCGAAAGTAGATATTATAAATAACTTATTTCCGTATCAGTATAATAAGTTATATCAAGATGCACTGATAAAAATAACAAGTAATTTAAAAAGTGGAGACAATCTTTCAGGAAAAGATTTATACGAATTTCATAAATTGGAAGACGAAATAGACGCTTTTCAACATGAGAAAATGAATGAAATTGCCATTGAATTAAGCAGTTATATCGGCAAAAACTCTATAGATTTTGTCGGCATGAAATTGTGGACAGGCTTGGGATTTTATGGTGCGATGATAATTGCTAAACAGATAAAAAAAGACCATCCAAATATCCCTATTTTCGGCGGGGGGCCGCATGTCGATTGGTTTAAGGAAATGATCTATAAAGTTACCGACGTGTTTGATGCTTTGGTGTACGGGGACGGCGAAGAAGTTATTGTAAAATTGGCAGAGCATGTGCAGGGGAAGACAAAACTTAAAGATATTCCGAATCTAATTTATAGAGAAAATGGCAGCATATTGACTAATCCTGTAAAATGGATAGAAAATCCGGACGAACTGCCTATGCCTGTATATGACGAAGACGTTTATCCTGCCATGAAAGGAGACCAGAAAGTAAAAGTTTTTTTAGTTGATGAAAGCAGAGGGTGCCCAAATTCTTGCAGTTTTTGCATACATTCAAGAAAAGACAAAAAAAAATGGGTGACAAGAGATGCGAATAAATTTGTTGATCAAATTGAATACCTGTCTAAAAAATACAAGGCCAGAGCTTTCAGGTTTGCCGGCACAAATACACCGCCTTCTTTTATGAAAAGCATTGCGCAAGAAATACTTAAAAGAAACCTGTCTATTATTTATTCATCCTTTATGCATGTGAGAGGCGTGTCAAAAGATTTTTTTGAGCTGCTAAAAAAGTCAGGTTGCTCTGCCCTCGCCTTCGGAGTTGAATCCGGAAGCCAAAGGATTTTAAATGAATGTATGGATAAAAAAGTGTCTGTTGAACAGATAAAAAGTGCAGTCATTTTATGTAAGCAGGCAGGTATTAAAACCGTTGTGAGTTTAATAGTTCCTGCTCCTATGGAAACCGCAGTAACACAAGAGGAGACGATGCAGTTATTGCTCGAACTTAAACCGGATTCAACTGTTGTATTTTTCCCAACATTGATTTTAGGCACAAGATGGGAAAGAGAATATGAAAAATACGGATTTACTATTAAAAATCGGGAAGATGTTTTTAAAATAGCAATGACCCACAGGGTTAATCACTTATGCCCGCCTTTATTATGGCGCGATTTGTCCGGTTATTCATTAGACGGTAAAACATTTAAGGAACTTGGAGCGGAAACTTCAAGGTTTGTTCAAAAATTAAAGAACAGCGGTTTGGTTACGCAATTATTTGACAGCACGCTTTTAATAGCAGATTATGCCAGAATACCGCCAGGAGAACTGGCTAATCAAACTCATTCTTTTCTTTCAACCGGCGATTATGCTGCAATGGGAAAACTCATCTCTTCAATTAATTCCTGCATGGTCAATTAATCCTTTTTTTAAACTCACATAATATGATATAATTCTCTTTAGTAAATACGTGCTTATGCGGTGCAATAAGACGTCTTATATAACCTCCCCGCAGCAAACTACGGGAAATAGTCAGGTTTAATTAAATAAATACCCGAATTATGAATAATAAATATCTGCAGGTATCAAAATACATCGGAATATCTCTTGCAATTGGAGTATTTATATACGCTCTTTTTTTTGTCGGTAAGGCTAACCCACATTCTATTCCCTGGTTTCTATCTTTTATCTTTAATGCATTCCTATGTATTTTTGTATATCTCAATAACCGGTTTAACAAAGTTAACAGGATATTCACCATATTTAATTTATGTGGTACTCTATGGATTTTGGGGGCATTTATCCTGCATATAGCACCCAGCGAAAGATTTGCATATAATTATACCCGGTTCTTTTCTATCGGTATGATTTTTATTCCTCCGACATTTTTACATTTTGTTATTATTCTTACCCAGAGCAAGAACCTAACATTAAAGAAAGCCCTTAATATTGCATATATCTTTGCAGTTATATTATATGTTTTAAGCCTTAACGGCTTATTTGTTAAGGAATTTACGTGGATTGGCTGGAAGTATTATCCGCAGCCGTATATTGTTTATAAATTTTATATAATTAACTTTGTTTTCTGGATGATATTTTCATTACTACACGTCTTTCGCAGTTACAAAAATGCGAAATCATATAAAATCAAGAATCAGCTTAAATATTTTTTCTTAGCTATTTCGGTAGGTACATTTTTCGGGTCAATGAATCTACTAACCTCCTTTGGTTTTAAAATATACCCTATAGGAGGTTTTGCAAATATCATTACACCTGCAATTTTGGCATACGCTATTGTTAAGCATCAGCTTCTTGATATTCAGGTAATTATCCGAAAAAGCGCTATCTATGGTACTTTAACTATATCATTAATAGGTATTTATGCGCTTATAGTAGGCGGTTTAACTGCTGTTTTTGGAGTAGTAGGACATTCTGGCAGTTGGTTCATCAACGGAATAGCTGGCCTTTCCATAGCTGTTCTGTTTTTACCGATGAGAGAAAAAATACAGCTTGTTATAGATAAATTATTCTTTAAAGTCAGGTATGATTATCATCAGACCCTATCGAATCTAAGCGCAGAGCTGACTTCCATAATCAGGCTGGAGAATTTGCTTGAATTATTGGTTACTCAGGTCGTAGAAACAATGCAGGTTCAAAAAGGATTTATAATGCTCTTTGACAGACAAAAAGAAGTTTTTAGTACAATTAGCCAGCTGGGCATGGATAAGGAAGCTATTTTAAATTTTTCTATTGATAAAAATGATAAGTTTATTTCTTTTCTTGCCAAAAACAAGAAAATAGTTTATCTGGATGAAATACAAGACAGTTTTGTTGTGCCTTTAAAACAGTTGACTATGTCCTTATGCGTGCCTCTCATCACAAAAGGCAATTTAGTGGGCATTTTAAATCTTGGTTATAGATTATCCGAGGACCAATACACAAAAGAAGATATAGAGCTCCTTACAACAATATCCAATCAAGCAGCCATCGCAGTTGAGAATGCACAATTACACAGACAAATAATGGATACGGAAAAGGACCTTCTATCCTCAGATAAGTTCTCAGCTTTGGACACTTTCGCGGCAAACATAGCGCACGAAATAAAAAATCCTCTTACTTCCATAAAAACATTCTGCCAGCTCCTTTACGATAAATTCAATGATAAATTATTCGTTGAAAAATTTAACAGCATAATCCCAAAAGAAATAGAACGTTTAGAAAACGTGCTGGAGAATATGCTGCATTTTAATAAAACCTTAAATGTCTCATTCGGCAAGGTGGACATTAAGCAGGTACTTGAGGAATTGATAGGTTTGTTATATTACGAGATCTATAAACAAAATATAGCGTTAAAAAAACAGTATCCCGAAACTTCTTTGGAAGTAAAAGGGAACGCAGAACAATTAAAACAAGTCTTTATGAACCTGATATTGAACTCCATACAGGCTATGCCAAAAGGAGGCAGTTTATCTATCTCTATCAAAGAACTCATGGAAGACAAGAATAATACTCAATTTATTGAAGTTTCAGTTACAGATACAGGCTGCGGAATACCTAAAGAATCTTTGAATAAACTCTTTAAACCTTTTTATACAACTAAACCAAAAGGTACAGGTTTAGGCCTATCTATAACCCGCAAGATCGTAAGAGAACATGAAGGGACAATAAGTGTAGAGAGCATACCTAATAGCGGGACCACCTTTATAGTTAAACTGCCTGTTTACCAATAGTTAACCCAATTTATACTTATTTATATTAACTAATAAATAAGCTTTAAATATCAAGCTTTTTGTACTATTATACCATATTAATTGTACTATCTTTGTGCATAATGCATAAAGATTTGTGCAATTAATAGAATGCTTGTATTTAAAAATTACTGGTAATCTTTTTGCTTATTATTATGTAAGGGAGAAAATTGAAAAAAGGAGTTATTCAATGATTAACAAAAACGTATTGATTATTGATGACGAATGTGGCGTAAGAGAATCTTTATCTGTAGCTTTGCAGAACGATTGTAGAGTAACAACAGCAGAAAGCGGAGAAGAAGGACTGAAGCTTATTAAAGAGAACTTACCCGGCCTGGTAGTACTTGATATCAATCTACCCGGAATGGATGGAATTGAGGCCTTAAGAAATTTCAGGATCATTGATGCTTCTTTGCCTGTAATAATGATATCCGGAATGGAAGAAATTAAAAATATCGCAGCATCCTTTCGGTTAGGCGTCATAGACTTCTTCTGTAAACCTTTTAATATAAATGAATTTAGTAGAGTTGTTAATCAAGCCCTGAGCAAAGAGGAAGAAGCAAATACAAATAACGGAGAAAACACTGTTTCTTCCGGCCTTGACGACTTTATCGAAAAAAAAGTAGATACTGCGTTACAAGACAACCTTGAACTAAAAGACGCTCTTAAAAGTTTCGACGACCAATTTGTCGATGAAATCTTAAATGGAAATATCCGCAATACCAATAAGAACCGGCCAAGTTAAATATATTATTTTATCGATGTCTGGTTAAAAAGGAAAACTATGCCTGATGATTTCAGTACAAAGCCATCGAAAGTATATTTGAAACCGTCCTTGGAATGGTCTTCTATGCTAATTGACAACCTTAGGGAGGGGTATGCCAACTGTAAAATGCTTTACAACGGGCATAACGAGCCAGTGGATTGGACATATTTAGATGTCAACAAGGCCTTTGAAGAAATTATCGGAATAAAAAAAATTACCGGCAAAAAAACAACTGAAATTATGCCTTACCTTAAAGAATCAAACCCTGAGATATTTGAAGTTTTTGGAAGGGTGGCCTTGACAGGAAAATCAGAACAATTCAAAACCGAAATTTATCTTTTAAATAAGTGGCTGGATATAACAACTTTAAGTTCTTCTAAAGGATACTTTTTAGCTATTTTCCAAAATATCACAGAACAAAGGCATTCGGAAGAAGAAAAGAATAAACTGCACGAGCAGCTGCTGCAATCTCAGAAAATGGACGCCATTGGAAGGCTGGTCGGAGGTATTGCTCACGATTTCAATAACCAACTAACTGCAATATTGGGGTTTTGTAATATAGCTTTAGGAGACTTGGGCCCGGACAATCCTGCAAGCCAGGACCTGATAGAAATAACAAAAGCCGGCGAAAAATCAGCATCATTAATACGCCAGCTGATGGCCTTTGCTCGCAAACAAGTGCTCATTCCAAAGATCCTGAACCTAAATGAGTTGATAACTGATATAAAAAAAATGCTCAGTCAGCTTATAAGTGAAAATATAAAAATCGAATTGAATCTTGAGAATAGCCTGGGTTCCATTAAGGTCGACCCGGCTCAGATCGAACAGGTCCTTCTTAATCTTATCGTAAACGCCCGCGATGCTATGCCAAAAGGCGGGCTGCTTATTATTGAAACAAAAAATGTTGAGCTTGATGAAGAATATGCAATTATCCACCCGGAAGTACATCCTGGCCCCTACGTCAAGCTGGAGGTCGCTGATACAGGTCATGGAATGACCCAAGAAGTATTATCACATATATTTGAACCTTTTTATACTACCAAAGAATACGGGAAAGGAACAGGCCTTGGTTTATCCACTGTACACGGAATAGTAAAACAGAGCGGAGGGCACATTTCTGTTTACAGCGAGATCGGAAAAGGAACAAGCTTCAGGATATACTTTCCGCAAATTTTTGACAAAGCGCATGTTTTACATGAAAAAGAAAGTATAAAAAATTATACAGGCAATGAGACGATTCTGCTCGTAGAAGACGAAGACGGAGTAAAAACTGTAATTAAGCGTATTTTAGAATCAAATGGTTATAAAGTAATTGAAGCATCGAGCAGTGAAGATGCCCTTAAAATATGCAGGCTGGGCGACAAAAAGATCCACTTATTGATAACTGATGTTATTATGTCAGGCATGGACGGCAGTGAGCTTTCAACCCAAATAAAAAAAGAGTACCCTGATATAAAGGTCCTGTTTATGTCCGGCTATATAGAAGAATATATAGTCCATAGAGGTGTATTGGACGAAGGGATCAATTTTATGCAGAAACCTATAATGCAAAAAGACCTGCTGATAAAAGTACGTGAAGTTCTGGAGAAAAAATAACGATAGTGGCCCGGACTATTGGGTAAACCCACCCATGGTTTAGGCAATAGAGGAATCTATGGCAAAAGAACTTTACATCATTGGTGCCGGGGCATCTCACGCAGCCGCTCAACTGCCCCTGGGGCGTGAGCTGGGCTGGTTGAATTTTTTAGAGGGTTCAACCTCCTACCCCGATATTCCTGGTCAACGAAAAAACTATTTCTTTGATCAAATGTTGGCTTATTCCTATGACCAAAAAAACTGGAAAGCTTTTAAAAATCTAAAAAAAGCCATTTACGCCCATATATCAATTAAATGTATTTATGAGTATCAAAATGTAATATTTGATAATTTTCTCAAAAACAAAAACCCTTCAGAAACTTCAATTATAACTTTCAATTTTGATACCCTCATAAGAGATAACTCCGAGAATAATGTCTATATAGATTATCTGATAAATTTTAATAACAAAAAGAGAAATAGTATTTTCAAAAAGATCCAGCAAAAATTACCGCTTATAAAGTTACACGGGTCAATAGAATGGGCCTATTGTTATAAGTGCGGCAAACTTATTCTGCTCGAACCCTGGGTTAAGCCGGAGACATATAATAACTATATGTGCACTTGCGGCGGTTTATATGAGCCTTTTATAGCCGTACCCCATGAAAATATAATCCAATTACCGGTATGGTTTCAGGAGTTGTGGAATTTGGCGGCTCATGAGCTGAAAAAAGCTGAAAAGATATATTTTATAGGTTACTCTTTTCCTGAGTACGACACGGAAGCAATTAAGTTATTGCAGGATAACATCGATAAAGATACCGCTATCGTTGTTGTTGACCCGCATTCAGAAACCGTAAAAGACAGGCTGGCGGAATTAGGCTTCAAAAGAAATAACATATTATCAGAAAACATGGGTTTTAAAGACTATGTAGAGAAAACTATTCAAAAAACCGGAGTAGCGTCAGGTTCAACTAAGGAGAATATTAGCACTTTTGACAAAGCAAAGGATTTATCTTTCAATGGCAACTTTTAAATTGAAATAGAAATAAAAGGTTTCAAGAAAACAATATATGACCATCTTCCACCGCGTAGGTGGAACATGGTTTTTTTATTTGTCTTGTATTTGTTTGGTGTCTTTGGGGTGGACTACTTCGGCATCTACTACATTACCGTACGGCCCGGGGGCGGATGGCTGGCGGGTAGCTGCGTGAAAAAGGACCTCGGAACTTTTTGTTTTAAAAAATATATCTAAAAAGAAGTTTATAAAACCGAAAAGGAGCGCTGCAAGTATTGCTTGCCAGAAATTTTCCACACTAAAACCGCTCACGAACTTCGGTATCAGGTAAAACAAAAAACCGTTAATAATGAACGTAAAAATGCCCAGCGTAACAAGGGTGATGGGAAGGGTAATAATAAAGAGTATAGGCTTAAGAAGAAGGTTCAAAAGCCAGATGACGATAGAAGCTGATATAAGAACCGAGAACCCTTCGGCTTGTATTCCCGGCAGAACAAGGGTAATTAACTTAAGCGATATTATATTCCTAACGATAGTTAAAGCTAATTTTATCATATATATAGGCCAGTAAGGTTTTTTAACGGCTATATTTTACAAAATATTTCATTAAAACACTAATACGTTGAAAATTTATATTTAAAGAAGTATAATTTCATAAGGGATTTTCATGGATTTTAGGATCATTTTATAGAATAGTGAAATCATAATGGCAAAACTACTTATAGTTGAAGATGAAAGGAGTGTAAGCGAGCTTCTAAGGCTGAGGCTGACAGCTTCCGGCCATAAAATTACTCTTGCCGATAACGGCGAGGAAGGCTGGGAAAAAGTGCAGTCGCAAAAACCTGACCTTGTTATCCTTGATATAGGAATACCGCTTTTAAACGGCATAGACCTCTGCCGTTTAATAAAGAACAGCGAGCAATTAAAAAAAACACCCATAATCATGCTGACCTCAAGAAAGACTCTGGGTGACTGGGAAAAAGGCCTTGATGCCGGAGCAGATGCCTACCTTAACAAACCCTATAACATGAACGAGCTCATAGAAAACATCGAAAAACTATTATAATTCCTTTTTACACCAGATATCATTACTTCACCCTGGGGTGTACCCCTTAGGTATGGACACCAAAAGGTATGAAGTTGCTATAGTCTTAACAATCTCTTAATACCATCTTAACACAATCTTAACACAAAAAAACTATACTTTAAGCGGATTATTTTTTGTATCGAAAAGTATCGGACAACAGGAGATGCAGAATTAAATCCTAAAAAGGAGGGAAGTTATGAAAGGTTTATTAAGATTAGTTGTAGTTTTTGTTCTGTCTTTAGGTTTGTTTAGTTTTGCTGGTGGAGATCAAAACTCCAAAAGAAAAACAATCACTATCAAGGGTTCTGATACGATGGTAATTTTGGGGCAGAGATGGGCGGAAGATTATATGAAATCCCATCCCGATATCATTGTACAAGTTACAGGAGGCGGTTCCGGGACAGGCATCGCAGCTTTGATCAACGGGTCTACGGATATATGCCAGGCTTCAAGGCCTTTAAAAGATGAGGAAAATAAACTCATTATTCAAAAACGGGGTAAAGGGTCTAAGGAAATACCTGTAGCGCAGGATGGTATAGCTATATATTGCAACGAAAAAAATCCGGTAATTTCTTTAACCATAGAACAGCTGAAACAAATTTACCAGGGGAAAATAAATAACTGGTCGCAACTCGGCTGGGATAAAAAGGAAATAGTCCTCTATGGAAGAGAAAATAACTCCGGAACTTATACATACTTTAAAGAACATGTTCTAAAAGGCGAAGATTTCTATAATATGGTGCAGTCTTTACCCGGTACAGCAGCTGTTGTAAATGCGATCAGTAAAGATAAGTATTCTATAGGGTACGGCGGAATGGCTTATGCAAAAGGTATTAAAGAAATCGGAGTAAAAAAAGATGATAAAAGCCCTGCCTTGCTGCCTTCAATCAAGAATATCGTATCTGGAGTATATCCTGTAAGCAGAAAATTATATTTTTATACGGTTGCTGAACCTGCGGGAGTTACAAAAGATTTTATAGAATGGGTTTTGGCTAAAGAAGGCCAAGAAATATGTCAGGAAGTCGGTTATGTCTGTTTAAAAAAATGAAACGAATAAAAAATACTTTTATAGAACTATCGATTAAGCTTAGCGCATTTATCGTTATCGGCACTTTGATACTTATATTCATATTTATTGCCAAGGAGTCCTTGCCGATATTTACTTCACCTGAGCTTCATAAAGAAACTGACCTTTTGAGGCTTTTTCTCCCGCAACAATATAATCCCGGTGAAGGGAAAGTCTTTTTATGGCAGCCGATCTCGAATATCCCGAAATATTCTATTATAGTGCTTTTGCTCGGAACCTTAAAGGTTACCTTTGTAGCCCTTCTTTTTGCCATACCTATCTCTATTGCCGCAGCGATCTATACAAGTGAATTTGCCCCAAACTTTATCAGGGAATTTATAAAACCGGTCATAGAACTTTTAGCCGGATTTCCTTCTGTTGTCTTAGGTTTCTTTGCACTGATGGTGCTTGCAAGTTGGCTGCAGGGGCTTTTTGGCTGGACTTTCAGGCTAAATGCTATTACTGCCGGTTTGGCAATGGGTTTGGCTGTAATCCCTATTGTCTATACAATAACTGAAGATTCGCTTAATGCAGTACCTAAAATATACAGGGATGGCGCCCTTGCTTTGGGTGCGGATAAATGGCAAACGGCTTATAGAGTTGTTTTGCCGGCTGCATTCCCGGGCATATTTGCCGCGTGTGTTTTAGGGCTTGGAAGAGCCATAGGTGAAACCATGATAGTTTTAATGGCAAGCGGTAATGCCGCTATTATGTCAGGTAAATTGTATTATTCCGTACGTACGCTTTCAGCAACTATAGCTGCCGAGCTTGCAGAGGTAGTTGTAGGCAGCACTCATTACAGCGTTTTGTTTTTTATCGGCACTTTTCTTTTTATAGTAACCTTTTTTGTAAACTTGTTCGGTTACTGGTTTGTAGGCAGGCTCAAAGATAAATTAGAGGGAAAAATATGAAATTTTTCCAGTTACTTACAGGGATTGCCTGTTTAATAATAGTGGCGCTAGTCTGTTTAATTATGGGTAATATAATTTATTTCGGGTGGAGCAATATTTCAATAGATTTTTTGACTAAAGCCCCGGAGATGGGAATGACAAAAGGCGGTATCTTTCCCGCGATATTTGGCACGGTCGCTCTTGTTATCCTTATGACTATCATTGTAATTCCTCTAGGTGTGTTTACAGCTGTTTATCTACATGAATACGCACCGAAAAATTCTAAACTTCTTTATATTGTAAGGCTTGCCTTACAAAACCTGGCAGGCGTTCCGTCTATTGTATTCGGCCTGTTCGGTTTGGGGTTCTTTGTTCAGTTTATTGGAAGAGGAATAGATACCGTAATATTCGGCAATAACCTGGTTTTCGGCCAGCCAGCTATTATCTGGGCTGCTTTGACAATGGCCGTGCTCACTTTGCCTACGGTTGTTGTAGCAACAGAAGAATCTCTAAGAGCTGTGCCTGATTCTTACAGGGAAGTAGCCTATTCTCTGGGAGCTACAAAATTACAGATGATATTTAAAGTAGTCCTGCCAAACTCGGTCAGCGGGATACTTACAGGCGGGGTCTTGGCTATAAGCCGCGGTGCAGGAGAAGTAGCTCCGATAATGTTTACCGGCGCCGCCTACTTCCTGCCCTATCTGCCTAAAAAGCTTAACGACCAGTTTATGGAACTTGGTTATCATATATATGTTATGGCCACGCAGTCGCCGGATGTTGAGGCTACAAAGCCAATCCTCTATTCAACCGTGCTGGTATTATTAGTTTTAACTTTTGCGCTTAATTTTACCGCAATTCTGATCCGTGCACAGATAAGAGCAAGAGCCAGGAGATAGTATGGCGCAGGAATTTGATTTAAAGAATAAAGTTAAGATCAGGGTAAGTAATTTCTCCTTTAAATATGGAGATGTTAATGCTTTGGATAACCTTACTTTTGATACCTATGAAAACACCATTCTCTCTATTATAGGGCCTGCTAAGAGCGGAAAAACAACATTCTTAAGGTGTTTAAACCGGCTTAATGACCTTAATTTGACTTCAACGATTACCGGTGAAATATTTTTAGATGATAAAAGCATTTATTCAAACGACATGAACGTTTCATTACTGCGCAAGAAAATGGGCATGGTTTTTGCCGTGCCCGTGCCTTTACCGGGTTCTATTTATAATAATATGGCTCTGGGCCCGAGATTGCACGGAATAACCAATAAAGAAGATCTTGATGGCATAATAGAAAAAAGCTTAAAGTCTTCAGTTTTATGGGAGGAAGTAAAAGACAGGCTGGATGAAAACGTAACTAACTTAAGCGGAGGCCAGCAGCAAAGATTGTGCCTGGCAAGGGTCCTTGCTCTGGAGCCTGAAGTTATCCTGCTTGATGAGCCATGTTCGGGTCTTGACCCCATATCAACAGCAAAAATAGAAGAGGCGCTCCAGGAACTGAAAAACAATCATACTGTTATACTAGTGACTAATAATGTAAATCAGGCGGCGAGGGCTTCTGATCTGACCATATTTTTTTACCTGGGAAAGATCATCGAATACAATAAGACCTCTGAGATATTTACAAAACCAAAAAATAAGCAGACCGAGGACTATCTTCAGGGGAAGTTCGGATAAACTAGGAGCCCAGCCCTTCCTGAAATGTTTTATTATAGGCAGAGTTTGGATGAGATTCATAATTAGATGAGAGTTAGTATATTAATTGGTTTACAAGGAAGGGCTGGGTGAGCATAATAAAAACTGAAAATCTTAATGTTTACTATAAAAAATTCCATGCTTTGAAAGATGTAAATGTCCAGATAAATGAAAAGACTGTAACCAGTATTATCGGGCCTTCAGGGTGCGGTAAGTCTACTCTTTTAAGGTGTTTTAACCGCATGAATGACACTGTTATCGGTTTTAGGTCAACCGGAAAAATATTTATCAACAATAATGATATCTGCCTTAAGTCAACAAATCTTACTAATTTACGAAAAAAAGTGGGTATGGTTTTCCAAAGGCCCAACCCTTTCCCATTGACTGTTTTTGAAAACATCGCTTTTGGCCTTAGAATACATCACTCAGAGAATAAGGATTCCCTTGAGCACATCGTCAAAATAAGCCTTGAATCAACACGGCTTTGGAATGAACTGAAGGATAAACTTAAGTCACCGGCGCTTAGCCTCTCGCCTGAACAACAGCAGAGGTTATGCATCTCAAGAGTCCTTACAGTAATGCCCGACATAATACTTATGGATGAGCCTTGCTCAGCTCTTGACCCTATCTCAACAGCGCACATTGAAGAACTTATCAGGGAACTTAAGGAAAACTATACTATAGTTATTGTAACTCACAATATGCAGCAGGCCGCAAGAGTATCCGATTATACAGCCTATATGTATCTTGGAGAATTAATAGAATCCGGTCAGACAGACAAGATATTTACTGTTCCTAAGGATAAAAGGACAGAGGATTACTTGTCCGGGAAATTCGGATAATGTTTTAACGTAGGGGCAGGCCTTGCGTCTGCCCATTTATATGTTTGTTTAAATTTTAAAAATCACGAATATTATACGGGCAGACGCAAGGCCCGCCCCTACAGTGACAATAAATTTTAAGGAGAACTTCATGTTAGAAGAAAAATTAATTAGTTTAAAGAAAGAACTTGTTGAATACGCAAGCCTGGTGGAATCCATGGTTGAAAAGAGCAGCAAAGGGCTGTTGAACAAGGAAAAGTCTCTGCTTAAAGAAGTGATAGAAAAAGACGAGCCCAAAGCCAATAATTATGAAATAGAGATGGATGAATTATGTACGAACATAATAGCCCAATACCAGCCTAAAGCCAGGAGCTTGCGCACAGTGTTGATGGTCCTTAAGATGAGCAATGACCTTGAACGCATGGGCGACCATGCAGTTAACATAGTGGAAAGCGCCCTTTTCCTGATAGAAAGGCCTTGGGTAAAACCAATGATAGATATCCCTAAGATGGCAGAAACAACTATCTCTATGTTAAGAGACAGCATAAACTCATTTATAAACGAAGATGCTGTATTGGCAAGAAATGTGTGCCAAAGAGATAATATTGTTGATGACCTTAAAGATAAGATAGTTATAGAATTAAGCGCTGTTATGAGTTCGGATACTACTGCCATAGAGCGTTCCCTGCATCTTTTGAGAATATCCGGCAACCTTGAAAGAATAGCTGATCTGTCAACTAATATTTGTGAAGAAGTTATGTTTATGGTAGAAGGAAAAGTCATTAAGCATCATAACGATGAAACAAAAGACCATCATCAGTAGAAATAGTTTTGAAAAGTTTATTTCTATAATGTATAATATTGTTGTTTCCAGGTTTAAAAGCAAATGAATGAACTAATAGCAGTTGTTGATGATGAAGAAGATATATTGGAGCTGGTATCAGTGAACCTGAAGAAGAATGGGTATGCAGTTAAGGGGTTTAGTGATTCAAAGGGTTTTTATCGTTTTCTTAAAAATAAAACTCCAGACTTAATAGTGCTTGATTTGATGCTTCCTGATATGAATGGCCTGGAGTTATGCAAACTATTAAAAAATGACAACAAATACGCTACTGTGCCTGTAATAATGCTTACTGCAAAAGCCGACGAATCTGATAAGATTGTAGGTCTTGAACTCGGAGCGGATGATTATGTAACAAAACCATTTTCTCCCAAAGAACTTGTGGCAAGGGTAAAAGCTGTTTTGAGAAGGTTTGAGAATAAGAAAAGCATAAATAAAAAGAATAAATTGTTTGAAATAAATACAGACAAATTCGAGGTTCATGTTGATGGAGTAAAAATTGAACTTACAACAACTGAATTTAAGCTTCTGGAATTTCTTTATTCAAAAAGAGGCAAAGTTTATTCAAGAGAAGAGCTTATGAATAATATATGGGATGAAGATAAGATAATAATTGACAGGACAATTGATGTGCATATTAAAAACCTGAGAGAAAAACTTGGAAAAGCGGGCGGTTTAATAAAAAACATCAGGGGTATTGGTTATAAAATGGAAGAATAGTATGAGAAAGACTATTTTCTTTAAAATATTTTCAGGATATTTGTTAATTGCACTGGGACTTTCGGTTTTAGTGCTATTTTTTTCATATGGTGCCATCAAACAGAATTATATAAGTACCTTTACCAACGAACTTACAGACCTGTGTAAAGTAGTGAACCCACAGGCATTGGCATATATAAAATCCAACAATATAAACGGGCTTGATCAGTATATAAAGAAGCTTGAAGTCCAAACACATAAGCGCATAACTATTATTGATCTAGAAGGAAATGTTCTGGCTGACTCTGAAGCAGATCCTAAAACTATGAGTAATCATAAAACCCGGCCTGAAGTGCAGCAGGTTTTAAACGGGAATAACTACAATATAGGTAAATCACTAAGATACAGCTCTACAGTAAAGGAAAAAATGCTTTATATTGCCATGCCAATAGAATATAACGGCAAAATAATCGGTATTTTGCGTGCAAGCACATTTTTAAGGGATATTAATGTATTGATTAATAATGTAATGACACACATAATAAGCGTAACGGGCATAGTCCTGTTAATTTCTCTGATTATAGCCTTTTTGTTTTCAAAGAGTATGTCAGTGCCTATTGGCAGGCTTAAAGAAGCTTCACTGAAAATAGCATCTGGTAATTTTGGTGCCAAAGTTACATTAAAAAACAATGATGAATTGAATGATTTGGCTCATATTTTTAACCAAATGGCTGAAAAGCTTGGTTTTCTTTTTAATGACATTTCAAATAAAAAAGATGAGCTGAATACTATAATTAATTCTATAACAGAAGTGCTTTTTGTAATCGATTCAAATGATAAAATAGTAATATACAATGAAAGTTTTAAGAAAGTTGTACTAAATGAAGAAATAGACGGAAGGTTCTACTGGGAAATCTTTAGGGCTCAAGGTTTAAAGGAATTAATAGACAAGGCAAAAGAATATAAGAAAGCTGTTGTTGATGAAATTGAGATTTCAGGCAAGATATACGCTTCCAGTGCTGTACCCCTGTCAAATGAAAGTAACTATATTATTGTTATGCATGATATAACTCAGGTTAGAAACCTTGAAAATAAGAAGAAAGAATTTGTGGCAAATGTTTCGCATGAATTAAGGACGCCTCTTACGGCAATAAAAGGTTTTGCGGAAACACTTGAGGATGAAACAAGCCCTGAAGGCAGGCGCTATCTGGATATAATAATAAAGCATTCAGAACGTTTGCTAAGCATTGTAGAAGACCTTTTGCTCTTATCGCAAATTGAAGAAAAAGGGTTTAAGCTTGAGGTTGCTAAAACGGATATAAAAGCTATTATAGAATCTGTTATCAAAATGTTTGAGCCTAAAATAAAGGAAAAAAATATTACTATTAATCTTTCCGCCCCAGGTAATGTTCAATCCTTAACTGCGGATCAATTCAAATTGGAGCAGATGTTTGTCAATCTTATTGATAATGCCATTAAGTATACAGATAAAGGCAATGTGGATATTTCAGTAAAACAGGACAATAAACTAACTACTATTATAATTTCAGACTCCGGCATAGGAATTCCTCAAGAACATATGCCCTATATATTTGAAAGGTTTTACGTAGTTGATAAATCCCGTTCACGGAAAGCCGGCGGTACCGGCCTGGGGCTTTCAATAGTAAAACATATCGTTATGCTGCACGGTGGAGCGGTAAACTTTGAAAGCGCTTTAGGTATCGGCACAAAAATCACAATCACTCTCCCAAATCATTAAATCTTATATTCTCAAAACCTTCTAACTTTCTTCGACTACTTGTGCCATAAAACATTCCATCTTTTCTAAACAAAATCTTTACAATACCTTCATTTTTGCTTAACCCAAAATTGCTATGCTATTGGCAAATGAATAGCGAAATGTATTTTGATGATTGCATGCCTCTGGTTAAATCTATAGCCGGCAAATATTACAGGTATGGCGTTGAATTTGATGATCTCGTGCAAGAGGGGATGCTTGGGGTTCTGGAAGCCAGAAAAAACTTTAATACAGGCAAAAAAACAAAATTCAGCACCTACGCTGTATTTTGGATTAAGAAAAAAATGTTGGAATACCTTAATAAAGAAAAAAGGATATCGCTTAATGCTGCTGAAATAGATGATGCAATTGAGATAACCGGTATCAATGATCAGCCATCAATGAATCCAATTGATTTTCCTGATGATATGCCCGAGATTGAAAAACAGGTTTTAAAGTATATTTACGAAGAAAAGAAATCATTAAAAGTAATAGCTGAAATACTAGGAATAAGAAGAGAAAAAGCAAGGCAAATAAAATTTAAAGCTTTGAGAAGATTAAAATCAAAGAAAATATTCTTAACGCAGAATTAACAACCCCTTTATTTTGTCTTAACGCACAATACGTATAATAGGAACGAGAAGGATAAGGAATAAAAGCCAAGGAGGTGAATTGTATATGGTTGGTAGGATTTCACAGGCCTTATTGAAAGAAATAACGATAAGGAACCTTAAAGACAGCATTGAAGTCCTTTCGGTAGCGCTAGATCATTTCAGAAATGAAGATTTTACTAGTGAATGGAAAGACATGGACGAGATGCTGAGAAAAATCGAACGCGATGCACGCGTAACACGTTTGATTTTGCAGTAAAGACTAAAAAACAGGATATATTAATTGTCCTGTTAAATCTAAAATAACCAAACTATAATGGTTTAAAAAAGATAAGAGAGGAATAAAAAATGAAAATGAAAGCAATATTAGCAGCAATAGTAATGATGTCAACAGGTATAGCCTATGCAGGAGAGGCAGATATGCTCATTAATAAGCTCGCTGAAAAAGGCATAATATCATACGGCGAAGCCCAGCAGATTCTTACTGAGGGAAAGGAAGAGGCGAGAAAGGATTTGGCAAAAGGCAAGATAGCAACGCTTCCGGCATGGATTCAAAATTTATCTCTTAAAGGTGATTTACGTTTAAGGCATCAGCTTGACTGGGACTCAAGCAAGACATATCCAAGGATAAGGGAAAGAGCTCGTTTAAGAATGGGTTTTGAATCTAGGATGGCAGAAAACATGCAGGCAGGGTTTGGCCTTGCAACAGGCGGTGAAACCCTGTCAGGAGCTACGGTATCAGGCACAACTGCATCAGGCGGTTCAATAATAGATTCTGAACCAACATCTACGAACCATACTTTCACTAACGGTTTTGCAAAATCCATGCTGATGGTGGATTATATGTATTTGAAATACAACCCATTTTCGTTTCTTAGTATTAACGCAGGAAAAATGAAATCAGGCGATCATGTCTGGAATCCTACGGATTTATTATGGGATACTGACATTAATCCAGATGGCGTTGCTGTTAAGTACTCAAAAGACATTACTGAAAAGCTTAACATCGATGTTGTAGGCAGCTGGCTTGTATTCTGTGAAAAAAACGCTGTGGCAGATAACCCAATAGCATACATAGCACAGCCGATAGTAAAATATACAGTAAATGATAATATAAGCATAAAGGCTGCGGCAGCACTGCAGTCTCTGCAGGTTAAAGGGAAAAGCACTGTATACTATGATACCAATCCGGCATTTGACTATAATGGCACAAATTTCAGCTTTGAGGCAAAATACCTTAATATAATAGGTTCAAATATGTTGTGCGTATATGGCGATACTATAACAAATGGCGATTCAAAGCCAACAACGGATAAAGACGGATCAGCAATAGGTGTTAAATTTGGAGCTGATAAGATATCCGAATTCGGCCAGTGGCAGGTTGCATATATGGCTCGCGAGTTAAAAGCAAACGCATGGTTAAATAAGTTGGGTGATTCAGATGCCTATGGCGGAGCAAACAACAGCAAAGGATTTGAGGCTGTTTTTACAATGGGTCTTACAAAAGCTTGTTCGCTTGGCATAGACTACTATGCAATGGACAAAATAAACAGCGCAACAGCTACAACGCCGAAAAGCCTTGTACAGGCTGATGTAGTTTATAAGTTTTAATGAAGTAACATTAAATTATTTTAAAAGGAGAGCTAAATGAAAAGATTAATTAATGCAGTTTTAAGTGTAGTTATGTTTACCTCAGTTGCAATTGCAGGACAAAAAATAGTTATTGAGGGTTCAACAACAGTGCTTCCAATAGCCCAAAAAGCCGCGGAAGAGTTCATGAACAACGACTCAAGCATAGATATTAATGTACGCGGCGGCGGATCAGGTGTTGGTATTACTTCGATTATTGAAGGTACATGCGACATAGCGGATTCCTCAAGGCCGATAAAAGATGCAGAGCTTGCCAAAGCCGCAGGAAAAGGCAGGGACATCAAGGCTAATGTGGTTGCCATGGATGGAATAGCCGTGATAGTTAATCCTCAGAACCCAGTTTCAGCACTTACTAAACAACAGGTTATGACGATTTTCTCAAGTTCGATATCTAATTGGTCGAAGTTTGGCGGCAATAACGATAAAATAGTTGTCGTTTCGCGCGACAGCGCTTCAGGAACTTTTGAAGCATTTGGAGCGCTTGCACTAGCTGGCAGAAAAGTCCGTTCGGATGCTCTTATGCAGGCATCAAACCAGGCTGTGGCTACGACTGTTGCTAATACACCAGGAGCTATAGGCTATGTCGGAGTAGGATATATCACGTCTTCGGTAAAGGCTGTTCCAATTGACGGCATAGCAGCTTCCAAAGTCACAGTTCTTACAGGAAAATACCCTTATTCAAGAGCTCTTTTCATGTATACCAACGGCCAGCCGCAAGGCAAAGTGAAAGATTTCATAGATTTCATTCTAAGCAAAGACGGACAAAAGATAGTTGAAGAAGAAGGTTTTGTCGGACTTAAGTAATTCAGCTTCAAAATTATTTAATGTACCGGGGGCAGCACTATTGAATAGCTGCTTCCGGTACATTATTATTTATTAAAATGAAGATAAAAGAAAAACTGTACGAATATATCTTTACAATACTGGCATTTTCTTCCTTGCTGTTCTTGCTGGGTATAATTATAGTGCTTTTTAAGGAAGGGCTACCGGTTTTTAATATGGTCGGAGTTAAGAATTTCATCCTTGGCAAAAGCTGGTACCCTACATATGATCCGCCTTTGTATGGGATTCTGCCTCTGATTCTTGCTTCTTTCTGGATAACCATAGGAGCTATGTTTGTATGTGTGCCTCTTGGTATAGGAAGCGCACTTTATATTCATGAACTTGCAGGCAAAAAAGAGAAAATGGTTTTAAAGCCGCTCATAGAAATTCTTTCTGCAATTCCTTCAATTGTTTTTGGTTTCTTTGGGATGGTTATAGTAGCGCCGTTCCTTCAAAACTTGCTTAAAATCCCTACAGGTTTATGCGGGTTAACGGCGAGCGTAGTGCTGGGCATCATGGCGATACCGGTTGTCTCAAGTATTGCCGAAGATGCTTTGAATTATGTCCCAAGAAGTTTTAAAGAAGCATCTTATGCTCTTGGCGCTAACAGGTGGCAGACGCTTATTAAAGTTGTAATCCCAGCAGCAGGTTCAGGTATTTCTACTTCAATAATACTTGGTATGTCAAGGATAGTAGGCGAAACAATGACTGTATTAATGGTGTCCGGCGGAGCTGCGGTAATACCAAAGTCATTTCTTGAACCGATAAGGCCGATGACATCAACTATCGCGGCTGAAATGGGAGAGGCGGTCATGGGAAGCCCTCATTACAATGCTTTATTTGCCATCGGGCTTGTACTTTTTTTAATAACCATGGTTTTTAATGTTGTTGCTGAGCTTATAAGCAGGAAATATAGATTGAAACTTGGGCTGAATAGATAGCGTTCAGCGTAGAGCGTATAGCGGATAGGAAGGTCAAAGTCTTTGTTGTTCTATACGCTAAACGCTATCCGCTCCACGCTAACAAGGATAGATTGATGAAGAATAAAATTATCCAGAATATAGGTTTCATAGCATTGTTCATTTGTATATTAATTACGTTGTTTTTTCTTGGGTCAATAATATATTTTATTGTAGTCAGAGGTTACGGTGTGCTCTCCTGGGAGTTTCTGACTGAAGTCCCAAGAAGAGGCATGACTCAAGGCGGTGTTGCGCCTGCTATAGTAGGCACTATTTACTTAACACTAGGGTCTATTCTAATCGCACTGCCTCTGGGCCTTGCAACCTCTATTTATCTGTGTGAATACAGCCCGAAAGGTTTTATTGTAAATATCATTCGTATGAGCATAAACAACCTTGCAGGCGTACCGTCTGTGGTCTTTGGCCTTTTTGGATTGGCTGTTTTTGTAAAATACTTCGGGTTTGGAGTATCGATACTATCGGGAAGCCTTACGCTTGCTATTCTTGTTCTTCCCGGCATAATCTCAGCCTGCCAGGAAGCGCTTATAGCTGTTCCTTTCAGTTTAAGGGAAGCATCGTTAGCCGTTGGGGCAACTCACTGGCAGACAATTAAGAAAATAGTCCTGCCGACAGCTTTACCCGGTATACTTACTGGAGTTATCTTAAGCATAGGAAGAGCTGCCGGTGAAACAGCCCCTATTCTTTTTACAGCCGCAACATTTTATACAAGAAGATACCCTGGCTCAATTTTTTCAGATACCATGGTCCTGCCGTACCATATCTATGCCCTTATGACCGAAGGCACGCATCCTGATCAGCAGAAAGCCATTGCTTATGGCTGCTCGCTTTTACTTTTGGTTTTAGTATTATCAATATCAGGCGCTGCAATTTATATAAGACAAAAACGGAGCGTAACTTATGGACATTAATTTAGCAAGAATTACTGTAGAGAATCTTAACTTTTATTACGGCCAGAAACAGGCGCTTAATAATATTAATATGAATTTATTTGACCGCAAAGTAACTGCAATTATCGGGCCGTCCGGCTGTGGTAAATCAACATTTATCAGGCTTTTTAACAGGATGAATGATTTGGTGCTGAACTCGCGTTTGGAGGGCAAAATACTGCTTGATGGCAAAGATATAAACAATAAGAAAACAGATGTCGTTGAAATAAGAAGAAAGGTCGGGATGGTTTTTCAAAAACCTAACCCTTTTCCAAAAAGCATTTATCAAAACATTGCTTACGGGCTTGAGATCAATGGAATAACAAACAATGAATTTATAACGGAGAAAATAGAGGATTCACTAAAAAAGGCAGCTCTTTGGGAAGAAGTTAAAGACAGGCTTGACCAGAGTGCGCTTATGCTTTCCGGAGGCCAGCAGCAGAGGCTTTGCATAGCCCGTTGCCTGGCAGTTGAACCGGAAGTTATTCTTTTTGATGAGCCTTGCGCAAGTTTAGATCCTATTTCTACAAAAAAAATAGAAGAATTAATTGAAGAGCTGGAAAAAGATTATACAATAATAATAGTTACTCATAATATGCAGCAGGCAGCAAGAATTTCAGACTATACAGCATTTATGTACCTGGGCGAACTTGTTGAGTTCGGCAATACTGAGAAAGTATTTACTGTGCCAAAAGAAAAAAGGACAGAAGAATATTTGTCCGGAAAATTCGGATAACGTCTTAACGTAGGGGCGGGCCTTGCGTCCGCCTATATTATAGAAATTTAAACAAACATATAAACGGGCAGACGCAAGGCCTGCCCCTACAACGTAAATAAATTTTAAGGGAGAAAGACAATGCTTGAAGAAAGGCTGGTTAATTTAAAAAAAGAGCTTATAGAGTATGCAACAATTGTTGAGTCAATGGTAGATAAAAGTATAAAAGGTTTATCTCAGAAAGATAAGAATATATTAATTGAAGTGATAAAGCGCGATGAGCCTAAAGTTAATAATTATGAAATAGAAATAGACGAGTTATGCACGAACCTAATAGCGCAGTATAAACCGAGTGCAAAGAATTTAAGGACTCTTTTAATGATACTTAAAATGGGCGGTGATCTGGAAAGAACAGGAGATCATGCAGTAAATATCGTTGAGAGCAGCATGTTTTTAATAGAAAGGCCGAATATTAAGCCTTATATTGACATTCCCAAGATGGGAGAAATAGTAATAAAAATGCTTGGTGACAGCATACGGTCATTTATTGACGAGAACCCTGTGTTAGCCAAGGAAGTCTGTTCAAGCGATGATATTGTAGATGACTTGAAAGATAGAATTGTTGTAGAACTCAGTAAACTTATGACAGAAGACTCAACAACAGTTGACCGGGCCTTGCACCTCTTAAGAATTACGGGCAACCTGGAACGTATTGCGGATTTATCAACCAATATAAGCGAGGAAGTTATGTATATGGTAGAAGGAAGAGTCATTAAACATCATAAGGAGGATGAAACAAATGAAAGAGAATAAACCCTGGTATTCAGGTCAAACACCTATAGGGGATGCTTTTGAGCGTCTTTTTGATACCGCTGGCAATAAAAGTGTTTTAGATATAAAAACAAAAACGCTTATACGCCTTACAGCATCGTCAGTTTTAGGATGCAACCAATGTATAAAAAAATATTCTAAGGATGCGCTCATGCAAGGCATTAGTGAACAAGAAATAACGGAAACCGTACTTATTTCGGCCTTGCAAGCCGCAGAAGCACAATTAATACTCTCAAAAAATTGATAGGAGCTTACATATGCCAAAGATTAAGGTTTTGTTTGTCTGCGTACATAACAGCGCAAGAAGCCAGATGGCTGAAGCCTTTTTAAACGATCTGGCAGGCGATATATTTGAAGCCAAGAGTGCAGGCCTTGAACCCGGGAAATTAAACCCGGTTGTTGTCGAGGTTATGAAAGAAACAGGCATAGATATATCAGGCAAAAAAACACAGGGTGTTTTTGATCTGTTAAAAAAGGGCGAAAGATTTGCTTATGTTATTACCGTCTGTGATGAAGCAAGCGGAGAACGCTGCCCGTTGTTTCCGGGGGTTTCAAAAAAGCTTCACTGGGGGTTTACTGACCCATCTTCTCTAGAAGGCACACCTGATGAAAAGCTTGCCAAAACAAGAGAAATCCGAAACATGATAAAAATAAAAGTTGAAGAATTTATTTCTCAATTAAAACAAGGGAAAAAGGTTTTTTAAGAAAATGAGCACAAAATGCTAAATAATAAAATGGATCATATATTTTCAGGAATTGATATTGGCGGCACAAAGATACGTGTAGGGATCGTCTCGGGTGAAGGAAAGATTATAGCAACATCAAAAACCCCGACGCCAAAAAGCATATCTCCTGTAAGACTTGCAGTATGCATATTTGACCAGTATGAAAAAATATTGAAAGAAAATAATTTGAACAAGAAAAATGTAGCCGGGGTAGGGATAGGCATTCCCGGTATTATTGATATGGATTCAGGCGTTATCGTGCGTGCGCCTAATCTTAATATGTCAGGTGTTAATTTCAGGTCAATATTAAAGAAAAAGTTTAAAATACCTGTAGCTATTGCTAATGATGTAAACCTGGGTTTATTGGGAGAACAGTGGAAAGGCGCTGCAATGGGGGCCAGGAACGCTGTGAGCATATTTGCTGGCACAGGAATAGGCGGCGGTATTTTAATAAATGGCAGGCTTTATACCGGTTGTAACGGGGCAGCAGCTGAAATTGGTCATATGGTCGTTGTTCATGACGGGTTGCACTGTACCTGCGGTAACAACGGGTGTCTTGAAGCTCTTTGCGGCAGATGGGCCATTGAAAGGGATATCAAAAGGGCTGTAAAAAAGGGAAAAGAAACTATAGTGGAAAAAATGCTTGATGGAAACTTCAAAAAGATTAAAAGCAGGATACTGGCTAAAGCCCTTAAGGCTAAAGATCCTGTAGTTACAAGAATAATGAAAGAAGTGTCCCGCCACTTAGGTTCAGCCTGTGTTTCTTTGCGTCATTTGTTTGACCCTGAGGTTATTGTCTTGGGTGGGGGTGTAATAGGAGCTTGCGGGGAATACATGCTTCCAATAATTGAAAAAGCGGTCAATAAAGACAAATTGTTTTCAGGTTTAGGCAAATGTAAAATAGTAGTTTCAGAACTTCAAGATAATGCTGTTATTTTGGGAGCTGTTGCTCTTGTAAAAAAACCAGACTCACTTTCCTGTTGAATACTCTTGCCAGAAGATCGGACTTAAGCTTTCCTGTTTCAACTTCCTTGCTTTTCAAATTTGTTATTAATACATGTACAGATATCTGGTTTTTGATTATATTTGTCTTAACTGCTTTTACTGGAGACTTATGGCTGGAATCAAGGCCGTCCGCGAACCTCAAGATAGCCGCTAATTTTGTAACCAGCTCCTTTGAATTATTGTCCAGGTCTCGAAAATATTTGTGCGTGCTCTTGGGAAGGGCTTTCCTGTGATAGCGGGTAATAAGCCCGATCAGCACACGCTGGTTTTCATACGGAGACACAACCTTGGAAGAGATAATAAAATCGCGCGATGTTTTGTGATGGCGTTTCCTGCCGTCTTTCCAGCCTATGTCATGTAATATAGCGGCTGCCCTTAACATCTCAAGTTCTTTTGGACCCATCCTGTGTAGCTTTTGAAGCTGGTTAAAAAGCGTTACGGAAAGATCGGTTACTTGTAAGGCATGTTTATTATCTGAATTCTTCCAGACTGTTAATAACTGCCATGCTGCCTTTTCTGTAGTGCTTTCTTTAAGATTTCCCATATTCTTTTTCTCCTTTGGTTTGCCCATATGCACATGAACATTTTTCGTGCGCTTTGGCGTTTTGAAAGGCATATCGTATATAAAGAATTATTCTTGCCGATCTTATTGTTTTTGATAAAATTGAGCCAGACATCCATCTCATGCAGATCACCAAGGATATCCTGGATTTTATGTGCGGAAATAATAGGATTATTGAATATATCCTTATTAAAGGGTTTTAAAAGTTCAAGGGTGTATCGAAGATTTTTTGCTGTGATTCGCATCTTATGCAGTTCATTATAATCACCCGTGTTATAAGAAAGCAGTTTATCAATGTAGTCAAGGATCAGTTTTTGTATATTCTGGCCAGTATAACAGTTTGTGCTGTTTTTTAGAGCTTTAAAACAGCTTTTTAGTTCGCTCACAATCCTGTCGTTTGTACTGCTGTCAGTTTTTTTAAATGCTTTATAGGCATGCTTTCTTTGGTGCTTTAAACAGGATAAGGTGCTGGTTTTGAGTGCTTTGTTTAAAGGAAGTGTTTTAAGAAAACTGATCTGAACGTCCAGTTCGCGTATCTTGCCCATAAGCTTGCCTGTCTTCTTGAGGTATTTTCTGTATTTACTATGTTTGTCGTTTTTCATGCAATGCGAGAGCACTTTGAGGGATGCACGAAGCCGTCTTGTGGAAATCCGTGCGGCATGTACAGTTGCTGGCAAATTTCTGGCTTTCAGGAAAGTGTAGTCCTTTAAAAAGTCATTTAAGTAGTTTTCCGCAAAATCTGCGATACGCGGTATATTAACGTTTAACTTCATTTCCATAATATTCAATCAAAAACTCCTGAGCGTTTTTGTGATTTATCTTCCCGGACAGGCGGGTATATGTTCTGCTGTTTCTTAGAACCCTGGTTTTCGCCGTATCTTCCCAGTAGGTGTTTAAGATGAACTTAAGATGGTCTTTGAGTTCGGGGTTAGCAACTTCAAATCCTAATTCGATCCTGCCTTCTAAGTTCCTTTTCATCCAGTCCGAAGAGGCAAGGAATAACCTTTGCTCAGTATTGTTGTTGAATAAAAATATGCGCGTGTGTTCAAGGAAGCGCCCTACTATGCTTCTGACCTCTATAGTGCTGCTTAAGCCTTCAACTCCGGGAACAAGACAACATATACCGCGGACGATCAGGCGTATCTTTACGCCGGCAATCGATGCCTTGTATAGTTTTTCTATTATTGCGGTATCTTCCAGTGAATTCATTTTTGCAAATATAAAGCCGGTGCCGTATTTTTTTTGAAATACGATTTCATTATCTATCAGTTCATAAAAACTTTCTCGTAAATTATAGGGTGCGGCAAATATGCGTTTCCAGTTGGAGGAGACTGAGTAGCCTGTAATAACATTAAAAAGATCGGAAATATCTTTTGCAAAATCATCGTTTGCAGTAAAGTATGACAGATCGGTATAAACGCGAGATGTTATCTCATTGTAATTACCGGTTGAAAGGTGGACATACCTGCGTATCCTGCCTTCCTCATTTCTTACTATCAGAAGCATCTTAGCGTGAACTTTAATACCAGGAATACCATAGATCACGTGACAGCCGGCAGCTTCAAGGTTCTTTGTCCAGCCGATATTCCTTTCTTCATCGAACCTAGCTTTTATCTCAACTATTACTGTTACCTGCTTCCCGCTTTTTGCGGCATCAATAAGAGCTTGAATAATGGCAGAGTCTTCATTAGTCCTGTACAGGGTCATCTTTATTGCCAGAACATCCCTGTCTCTAGCTGCACTTTGTATTAGGTCTATAACCGGCTGGAAAGATTCATACGGGAAATGAATAATGAACTGTTTTTCCTTTATTGAGTCAAAGATATTTTCATATACAAGTTTGGAGGGCACATAGCTCTTGTAGTTAAATTCCGGCCTTAATGCCTGATTCGCCACTTTGAAAAGGTAAGTGAGGTCGAGATCGCCGTCAATGACTCTAACCTGTTCCTTTGGAAAGTCGATGCCTGAACAGATCATATCAAGAAGCTTGTCATTATACTGCTTTTCTACATGGATACTGACAACCTTTGCTTTTGGCCGATTTTTGAGTTCTCTTTCGATTACCTTTCTTATGCTTGAGGTATCCTCTTCGTTCTCCAGCAGTTCACTGTCACGTATAACCCTGAATAAAAAACTGGCGTAGATCTTATACCCTCTGAAAAATATTTCAAGGTTGTTCCGGATAATGTCATCGATCAAAATATAGGAAAATTCATTCTTTTCTGATGGGAGCCTTAGTATCCTGGAGATCGATTTCGGCACTGGTATCAAAGCAAGGTAGTATATGCCGCCTTTTTCAAGGCATACGCCGAAAGTGTTCGATTTTGAGGGAAGGACCGGGAAAGGATGGCTTATGTCAACAGCAACAGGCGTTATGCAAGGGTATAAGGTTGAGTCAAAATATTTTAAAACGAATTTTCCCTGTTCAGCATTAAGCTGTTTATGTTTCAGGATATTTATCCCGTTTTTGTTTAGTTCGCTCTCTTTTATACTTCGGCAGGCATGGTACGCAGCGGCTATCAGGCTGGTAGATCTCGCTATAATCTCATCATGCAGCTGCTGGGGATAATAGCCAAAATCGTCTTTCCTGTTGTAGCCTGCGTCAATAAGGCGCTTCACGCTTGCTAGCCGCACCATAAAGAATTCATCAAGATTATTTGAAAATATCGCCAGAAACCTCAGCCTTTCCAAAAGAGGGTTAGCTGCGTCTTTTGCCTCTTCCAGCACGCGTTCATTGAACATTAACCAGCTTATGTCCCTGTGGATAAATATCTCGGTGTTGTTTTTCATAGTGGAGCCCCTCCGGCAGGAGCCGGAGGCTCCTTCAATAACGCGACCTACTGCGACCACTTCTGCATTGCCTACTCCGCCGTAGTAGCCTTTATGGCTACGAAGGCCGGGCATCCGCCGACAGGAGTCGGCGGATTTCATGTCGCATGTATTAAATATTCCGGACTTTTAATTCGAGTTTTTTTCCTGATATTTCCTCAAACAGGTCCTTCTTGTCACGAAATTCAAGTTTTTCGTTCTCAAAGTTTTCTCCGGTATACGCAGTGATGCTGAGGGCCGGCGAATCAGTAAGTTTAAATTCCAGTTTATCAACTTTTTGCTTGTGGCTTCTATCTAAAGCATTGGCTATCCTTAAAAGCGCGCTTAGTTTTTGAACAAGTATCTGCTTGTCTTTTGAAAGCGAATTATATAAAAGGTGGGATTTCGCTGGAGTGGAACGCCTGTGATAACGCGCAATACAGGCTATTATTTTTATCTCGTCCTGCGCTAAGCGGAACAGATTAAGATTGGAAATTATGTATTCTGAGTGTTTGTGGTGTGATCTGTTGTGAACGAACATGCCTATGTCATGCAGGTATGCGGCGAGAAGCAGATACACCCAGTCCTGTTTTTTAAGGCCCAGCAATTCTTTGAAGTTTTCAAAGAGTGTTGAAGAAAGCTTCACAACGGATTCGATATGGCTGATATCCATACGGTATTTTCTGCATAGTATCGTAGCTATTGAAACAAGCTGGTTGATTTTATTGTATTTCGGTGAATTTTCATAATCCATGATTATGTTCGCAAGGATCGCTTCGGAAAGTGAAGCCTCAAGCATATATACCTGGCCGTTTTTACTCATGCCTGCGAATTGTCTTAAAATAATAGAATACTCAAGAAATGTGGCCGCGGTCTCAAGAGGGATATTAAACTCTTTTGCTATTAAAGAAGGTTTTTTGTCTATCATGATGTTGTTAAGCACTGCTATGGTTTGGGCATCTAACGCATAGAACTTGCCTGATAAGCTTATAGCGGGCAGGATCGCACTAAGATAAGATGCGTACCTTTCATCTATCAATATAACGTCGTCTATCTCCATTTGCTGCAGGTCGCGCTTAAGGTAAGCTAGCTCATTTTCGATCCTGTCTGTTATAGCTTCGCAGTTCTCGCTTGTGCTGCCTCCCAGCTCCTGCATCATCTGGCTTAACCTGAGAGTTCCTAGCGGCAGGCCTGCATTCAGATAGGTAAAGCCCTTATCCATCAGCGCCACGTCAATACTTCCAGAGCCGAGTTCTGCGATAAGGATGCTTTTATCATGGAGCGGATAGGAGTCCTTCAGCTTGCGGTACAAGTAAGAATCAAAATAATATATTATATCACCGGCTGTCAGTACATCTACGACAAACCCCGTTTCCCTGAATATCGTATCGATAAATATGTCCCTGTTCTCAGCCTCTCTGACAGCTGTTGTAGTTACTACCTTGACAGAATCTACGGAGTATTCCTGGAGTTTTTCTTTATATTTTAACAAGATGCTCACTGTTTGGTTTGTTGTCTCATGAGAGATGCGCCTGTGAAAAAAAGTATCATTGCCAAGAGGAACTATATTTTTCAGGGACTCTAAAATACTGATGCCTGGCTCGGCTTTTTCAGCTATCGTTAGTTTTATTGAATAGGTGCCTATATCTATGACAGCTACTCTGATATTGTTTTTCATACTATTATTCTACGAATTAATTGTTAAGTGCGTATTAATTAATTGTTAAAGTTATGTTTAAAGATATTTGGCCTTTTAAGTAAGTAAAAACAAGCCTTAACGAATTATTAATTATTTCTTTATACATTGTTAATAATTTATCCGTATAACTGTATCGCATAAGGAAAATTGTAAAAAAGCAAGTAAAAATACCATTTAAATGAAGAGTTCAGTTAAATACGCAGAAAAGGACAACAAATGCTTTCCAATAAATTACACTTAAAAGCCATTTCGATAGTAGTCTTATCTTTTTTTACATATTCCTTTGTCTTGCAGGAACCATTATTGGCGCTCACGGACCTGTTAGCAAATAAAAAGAATGCTCAAAAACTGGAGGACAGCATAAGCAGGTTTATTCTGCCCTCAGGTTATGGCAGAATAATTGACGGCAACTATAACAATTCCGATACACTTGTCATTTATATTCAAGACCTCCATTGCCATGCCGAAGCGCAAAAAAATATATCTAATATAATAAACTTATTCGATGCACGTTATCCCTTGTCAAAAATCTTTTCCGAAGGCGCCCCTGAAGGCAAGGTTGATACACACCTGCTTTCATCTTTGCCTGATAAAGCAATAAAAAAAATGGTCCTTAATGATCTGCTTTCAGATGGGTTGTTAAGCGGGGCGGAATATTACTCGGTAGCTAAAGACAGGGATATTCTGTACGGGCTTGAAAACTGGGAAATATATCTTTCTAACCTTAACAGGGTAAGGGGCATTTTAGAGAAAAGGGGAAGCTACGCAGGAGAGATCACTAAATTAAGATATAAGGTTACCGGCCTTAAAAAAAAGATGCTTTCTAAAAAAATACAGGAACTGGAATCTTATTTAAATAGCAGCAATGCCCGTAAGGATACAGGCACCTACTACCTGGAGATGGGAAAACTCTGCGATAAATTAGGTATAGCTATAACGGGATACCCAAACCTGGATGTTTACATAAAGCTTCTTAGATCAAATAGCGGAAGAGATAGTAAGAAATTAGAAAAAGAGTTCAAACAGTACTATGGTATGCTTAAACGAATTATCCCGTACAGCCTCTACGGGGTTATGATGCAGAAGCTGAACGATCCTGACAGGTCAGATGAATTTTACCTTTCCTTATCAGAAATCGCAAAAACCTACACTCCGAATATGAGCTATGCTTACCCTGAAATAAACAGCTTTCTTAAATACAAAACTCTGAATTATTGCTTTAACCCCATATATATGCTTTCTGAAGAAAAGCTGCTGAAAAAGAAGATCTTAAATTCATTTTCTGACAGGCTGTTATATAAAGAAATACTTTTTCTATCTGATATGAGCGAGATACTCAATGACCTGCTCAATTTAAAGATAACACCTGACGATCTGGCTACCTTTGAGAATAACTGTGCTAAATATAAGGTCTTGCTCGGCAAGTTCTTTGAAAACAGCGACACAACCGGCCTTACAGCTATGATAGATGAAGAGAATATCCATGAATTCTATAAAACCAATATTCAAAGAGATGATATATTCTATAACAATCTGCTAAAGAACATAAAAAATGAAGCAAGTGGAACCCCTCCGGCAGTCCCGCTCTGCGGGACTTTTATAAGTGACATCCCGCCATTATTAACATTCATCCCCCGTTCCCGGTTTGCGGGAGGGCTTTCTGTGCGGCGGGGTAAAGATTTAAATCAGTCTTTGAAAAGCAATTATGCCACGGTCCTTAATCATTTAAAGGAATTTAAAGAGATCAACGTAGTAGTAACCGGCGGTTTCCATTCAAAAATAACAGAGTTCATTAAAAAGGGCGGAATATCTTATCTTAATATAATACCCAATGTAACCCATGCGGCTGATGAATCCATATATTCAAAAATTCTTACAGATAACTTTGCCTTAAAGGATTTTCTATCTTCTTCGTTCGCTCCTGAATTGCTGGATCTTGGCACTTCAAAACTTAGGATAGAACTGCTTATGTTAAAGTGGACCGAGGAGGCGCACAAGCAGGGTATGTCCGCAGAAGAAATTAAGGCTGAACTGACAAGATGGATGAGTGAAAATCCCTCTATCACAGTAAAACTTGATATTGACAGCATGCTGGCAGACGGCTCAATAAATGTTGTTCTTGACGGAACTAAGGTTGAGCTGCCACAGAAGGGGCCTAAGGGAAGAAATAGAGTTTTAAAGATACCTAAAGCTCTAGCTTCATTTTTTAAGAAAGTATTTTCAAAACGAAAACAGAAGACAACCCTGCCGTATTCCCCGGCTAAAGCAATGCTTAATGATGAATACAGATCATTGGCAAATTCCCTTTCCGGGCCTATGCCGGACCTAGTCCTTGTAATGTCCGGTAATAGCGATATGCGCAAAGAAGCCCTTGAGGAATTATTTGCTAAAAGACCGGAGGTAATGTCGAATGTGCCTTTTGAGGTCATAGGCAATGACGGGGACGGAAGCGGAAGGGCTATTCTTGAAGCATTCAAATATTTAAGTCCTGAAAGGATACGAGGCCTTGGAGAAAGATATCCATCACTGAAAGACAAGAAGATAGAGAACCTCAGGATACTGGTTTTAGCTGTGGACGGCCTGGATAAGGATACGATAAGTGCGCCCCTGCCGGTAAAGATCAACGGGAAAAATATCACTCCTATAGAACTCGCCTTATTAAACGGCCTTAAGGCTGTCCAGAACTTAACCAGAATGGGAAAAGGCGGTATGGTCATCATGGACCCCGCCTCTGTTTATCTTGGACCTGTAAAGCCAACAGGAGATATTACCCTTCTTGGCTCCTATGTGGGTTACGGGCAGATGCTTGAACAGGGGTTAACCTTAATGCTCAATGACGATAAAACCGGCAGAGTACGCAAGCTTTACAACAGGTTTAACGAACAACAGATAAAAAATACCCTTGAGAAAAATGCCATCCGCGGAATGTACCATCTCGGTAACAAAAAACTCAAACAAATGCAATCTATGACCGGAAATATCATTTTAAGCTTTGACAGTCCTGACAAATATGACAGGTTCAACAGGCTTATGGAAGATGTCCGGTCCTGGGTCAATACTAACTATAAAAACAAAGCCCCTCCGGGCTTTGATCTGACAACTCACCTGCTTGTCCCGCTTGTTATGCTTTATAACGGCGAAGACGCTAACGCTTTTTGCGTAAAGCTAAGAGATACCTTCAAAAATGGGGATGACCTCGATTTTTATAAAGATTTTTACTTTGCCCTTTTTGAATTGTATAGGAATAAATTCAATTTAATAAAAGACATTAATATAAAAACCCAGCTTCCTGCAGAGTCCTTATATTCCAGGATCTATACCGGGCAGGACCCTCCTTCAACATATAATGACCAGGTTTTAATGCTCGGAGAAATATCCGTGCCTGAGTTAACTCTGCCGGCCATAACCCAAGCCAAAAAAAACTTTTCCACCCGCTTTAAGAAAATAGAATCTAATACAAAGAAAAGCCCGGCCGCGGACAGTTTAATTCTGTCCGGCCAGAAATCTTCGGAAAGAGATGACAATATTAATCCTGCGCCATGGAATCCCCCGTCTTTAGACGGGGGAGGAATGCGTTCGCATTCGTCCCTGAAGGGCGACAGGTTTAAAGAGCCTTCGGCTTCAGACGGAGGGGTCGCCACTGAAAAACGGCAGAGCAGGGCAGAAACCGGCGTAACAGCCATAGAAAAATCCGAACAACTTCTGGAAGAATGGGCACAGCTGCTTGATGCAAATAAAAAAGATTTTGATCCTGGTGTTTATGATAACATGCTTGAAAAGGCGAAAGGAATAATGCGTTTGACCAGGCTTTCAGAAGAAAGTTTTGGAAATAATAATAAGCCCATGGCTATGCTGTATAGAAAGTTCAGCAGCCTTTCGATCTCTACTGTTGAGCAGTTAGCTGGTATTTTAAACAAGAACCCAGCAGAAGACAAGGAACAGGCGAAATTAGTCCATGTCAGGGATTCTTTTGAAAGCATTTCTGTATACAGCCTTGAGTACCTTCATACGATAGATTTTGCCGTCAATCTTGAGATACTATCAGGCTACATCTATCCCAAGAACGACTGGATGGAAAAATATAAGATAATGCCGCTTAACAGGCTTATATTCGGAATGGCAGATGGTTTTGAAAAGTCAAAACTCGGCCTGGGAAAACAGGTTGATAAGGTTGTGGGCACAGGAAACCTCCTGCTGGACTCCCTGTATGATTACCCTCAAACGAAATCAGAAATAAATATGTATGTACAGGCTCTTGAGCATAAAAACGGGGAGCATTCCTTGGGCCTGGATAAACTATGGAGAAGCAGAAAAGCCATCCAGCGTTCCTCTTCGCTATTCTTAAGCTTTCGCACTATCTTGACCAGCAGTTTATGGGTTGGCGGCACATCCTGTGCGGCCCAGACCGCGCTGGTAGGCGGTAATCCGATTTTAGCTTCTATCTTGTTCTCAATAGTAATTCCTTTGGGCACTGGCATAGTTTTGTCGATTTTTTTGCATCAGTTTTTTATTCAGCAGGGAAGGACAAATGGTTTCTACAACCGGCAGAAAAGAGTTATCAATAAGCATCTTAATCGTAACCCCTGGTTAAAAAAATCAATTGATAGCACAATAAAGGAACTTTCTAGTGTACCCGAAGGCTATTTGCTGGTTCAGAAGCCTGAAGAAAATGCAAAAACAGTGTTTGGCGCTTCAAAAGATTGCCTGGATGCCTGGGGAGATATACTTAAACTGGATAAATTCGATAAAAATGCTCTGGATGCCATCAGAAGCAATGCAGGGGAGCTGATCCGTCTTACACATTTTTCCAATATAATGCTGGTTCCTTTAGAGAGAAAAAAAGCAGTCATTGTTTTTGATATGTTTTTGGAGCTAGCCAAGAAAACTGCAAATAAGATACATAGCCTGCCTGCAGAAGAAAAAGAGAAACTAAAAAATGAAATAGCCTCTTTTTCCCAAATGTATGAATACGCCAACGACTATCTTTATGCCCTGGACTGCGCAAACAACATAGAGGTGCTGTCTATTTATCGGATATCAAAAAACAGCAGGCTATATTTTCTTGAACAGTCTCAGCTTATGAACGTGGTAAGGGCTATTTTCGGCATTTCTGTGGGCATTGTCCTGTCTTCGCTCTTTCTTAGAAAAACCTCAAAAAACCTTGTAACTAAAGGAAACGGGATAATCCCTGGTTTTTATGATGCCGGTAAAATTAGCGGCGAGGTCAATGATTTTATAAAGCAAAACAAATACAGCGTATATTTTGAATTGGGAATGTCTGAAGGCTGGAGAGACAGAAAAATGCTTGCCCGGTTTATACCGCTTATCGTATTTTGGGGCCCTTTTTTAGAATCGTATTTGTTCGGTACACCTTTAACTCCCGGAGGTTTTCTGGTCACGTTCGCTACAGGGCTTGGCCTTTCCCTTGTGCTGCACTGGATACCGATAATTCTTTCTCTATTCAACAAGAACTTCAGCCGCAATAAAAAAATCATAAGATCAATAAAAAGGCCTCCAGTTTTTGAAACAGAAGCCGAGGGCATACTCCGCAATGAGTATCAGGAGCTGCTGGAATCTTTTAACAACGAGAAACCGGATCTTGTTTTTATTGTGGCAGACACAGATGAAGGGCTTCAAGCCCATTTAAAAGCTATATTACCGCATAAAACCTGGGATCAGTTCTCCGTGCCTTTTGTTTTTATTAAAAATACAGGCAAAGGCAATGGCAGTACATTGTTGGAAGTATTTGAACCTCTGAAAGCTGATAAATTTTCCAGATTGGCAGAGAAATATCCTTCATTGAGAGGCAAGGATATCGGAAAATTAAGGATAGTGGCCTTAAATATTAACGGTATGACTGAGCGCTCGCTCGGACAGGCTCTCCCTGCCAGGATAAATGAAACTAGTTTGACTGTGCTTGAGCTTGCTCTCCTCAACGGGCTTAAGGCACTTCGGAGTTTACGCCAGGAAAACAGGGGCGGTATGGCTATTATCGACCCGAGCAGCATATATCTGGGGCCTATCAAGCGCACGGGAGATATAACTTTGCTGGGTTCAAACGTAAGCTACTCTCAGATGCTGGGACAGAGTTTAACATTAATGATAGAAGAACGTAAAACAGGAAAGATCGATAAAATATATCATGAATTCAATAATGAAGAAGTAACCAACATGCTTGCAAAAAAGGGTTTGAACAGTATGTATGACCTTAACAACAAGCAGGTTAAACAGTTGAAAGCGCTTACCGGAAATATGATCGTTAGTTTTGACGACCCGGATAAATTCAATAAGTTTATTGACCTTTTAGGCACTATTAAGTATAAAATGATTTCTCAATATGGGAATAAGGTGCTTCCTGAGATTGATTTGATGCCCCATCTAATAATTCCCTTCTTAATGTTATCTAAGAATGAAGATCCTCTGGCATTTTGCATGAAATTAAGAAAAAACGGGCAGAGCAAGCAGGAAAATGATTTCTATTGGAATTTGTTCAGGCTTTATGAAAATGCCTACAGGGATACGATCAAGGAACTGGATATAAATACGTTCATTCCGCCTGAAGCCGTGTTTACTGTATCACCCGGACACTTTAAAGAGAGTTTGGCATATTTGGAACAGATAAAATTACTCAAGAAATTTTCCGGAAACCAAGAAATAGAGGAAACTATCAAGCTGGAAGCAGGCGTTCAAAATGAAGGTTTTCAAGTCAAGAAAAACGAAACTGAAGGGAATCAAGATGAGCCTGGTTTTAGGCACCCCGTAAATGAGATAAAGAAAAACAATGGCAGTGAATTGTTGGATAAAAAGATAGCCCGGCTGCAAGAGCTTAAAGAAGAAGGTAAGATATACTGGGCCGGTGATCATATACCAGCTACATTGCTTTATCATTACAGCCTAAAAACCATAGAAAAACGCGCAGAAATCATGTATAAATACGGCTACAAGTACGGCTATGTGCTAAACACATACACCATAAGGCTAAAGGATGAAAGCGAAGTTAGGGAATGGATATACAAAAAAACTGTACCCGGCATAATCAAGGATGCTCTCAGGCATGCCAGACGGTCCGGCGCTGACCCGATCGAAACCATTAAAACTATCAGGGAAAATGTGTTAAATGAGACCGTTACAGAAAGCAAAAGATGGCTGTTTGAAAATGCTCCAGGTTTTTGCAATAAAAGTATAGTGTTTAGCTGTATCGAAGATGAGGAAATTGTGGACAGACAGATGCTTTCAATGGCTGATTTGAGCATAAATGCATTAAAAGTAACGCTTATGTACCAAAACACTGCTTCTGCCGAAGGCCAGTTAATTGACCTGAATACCAAGGTCATAGTACCCGTTGAAAATATTGATGTAATAGCCAGGATCTATGCGCGTGTGATCGAAAGCGGCGCAGGCAATAAAAGCGTGAAGCTTTATCTAAGGCCTTTACCGGCTATTGAGCAGGAAAGCGATCCAGCCAGAATGCTTGTTTCTAAAATAGAAGACAGTCAAGGTTTAGAAAATGACGCTGAAAAACGTGATATCCAGATGCTTTTGCTCGGCAGGGGCACGCTCGCTGTCATTAAAGAAATAACTGAAGGAAACCCTGAGCTAAAAAGACAATTGGTTGACCTCGGACTGCCGGTCCAGGATATAGTTCCGGCAGTTGTGTCTATGCGTGGAGTCTTAAGCGTCTTTACCCAGCCGCAGGCTATTGCGGACAGTTTTATAAATGATGAGGAGCTTAATTCTCTTGTTTTTACTTTTAACACCGATTCACTAAAAGATGAAAATGAGGTTTCAAAACTTGTTTTAAGTTCTATTAAAAAGATCAATCTGAACGAGAACCTTCTTAACTATTCAATAATTTCTTCAGGTGCTGTGGACTTAAGAAAAATAGCGCTTGTTACCTCAGATATAAGCGCCTCTTTAAATCAGGCCGGGGCAATGCCCGGCATAGATTATTATCCCGAGTTTCAGGATATGGTTTATGAACCGGCAAGCGGGATCGCACCGGATGATGCCGAGGCCGCTAAAAGCTACCTTAAGGAATTATTATATCCGGCTTATAAAACAAAAAACTGTGTATCTCAAAAAACCCGCAAAAACAACAGGAGATTCGGTTCTTCTACGAACAGAGTTCAAATAGCGCCGGTTGTTTCTATAAATAATATTGGCGATATAAGAAAACTGTGCGACAAGCTTAGTCCTGACGGCATAAATACTTTGCTTTTGCAGCCTGTTTTCCCGGTTTTCAAAGCCGCAGATAGCTCCGTCTGCGGAAGCATGAGCAGTTTTTGTGTAGACCCTTTTCTTGTCGACCTGGTGGAAGAAGCAGGAAGGCTGAGGTCAAAAAAAGCTGCATTTTCTTCGGTCGACATTGAATCCTTTTATTCGATCATTAAAGATGAGGAAGAGCAGAGTGCTGAAAATGAAAAAACCACTATCGGCCAGAACAGGTTTTATGTTGCGCTCAGGTGTTACAATGAATTCCTGAAAAATAAGGAAGAGCAGAAAAAATTCGCCAAATTCAAGGATGACAATGAAAAGCTATGGCCTGAAATTGAAAAGGGGGCAAAATATTTTTCCGCGGTCAGGATACTCGGTGCTTACCCTCAGGACGCCAAAATGATAGATGATCTAGTTAAGATAGCTCCTGATAAATGGATCTTGTACCCCAAGATTTATGAATACCTTCAGTACGTAGCTTACAGACAACTTAGAGAATCGATAGACTATGCCCATAAAAAAGGAATGGGTATAATCATGAATTACCCTATTCTAAAAGCAAGGAATTCCTCTGACATGATCTATCATCCTGACTATTTCTGCGATAAAGAAAGAGATACTGTTTCTCCAAACATTGGCGGAAAAGTTGAGAATGGTTTGGTGTTGGGTAATTGGAGAAATATGCAGAAGTCGGGGTATGGGCCGGTTGTTACGGAACTTAAGTATTGGCTTGAGAATTTCGGGTTTGAGGGTGTTTGGATAAGCGGTATCAATGCCTATGAAAGCATAAAAGACAGTGATTTTTCATACAACCTTTTGTTGTCAAGGCTGACAGATGCTGTTAGGAGTTCAAAGCCGGAAGCGACTATAATAGTTGAACCTTTTAAGGGGTACAGTGTCGACTATAACTCAGGGCAGTCAAAATCAATATATTCATTTCTTTCTATTTCAGATCCCGGCCAGTTAACTCAGGATAGAATAAAAAAGGAACTTGAAAAAATGGGAAATGCCTGGCTAAGAATTGACCTAACAAGCGGTGATACCGGAGAAACATTCATGAAAACCCTTTCAGAAGCCATTAGATCAGGTTGTTCTGAATATATAAGCTTTGAGCTTTCAAGTCAGTTTGACAAGGCCGAGTCAATTTCCGGAGCGAATTTAAGCGAACTAATAGCGTCTTTAAAAGATATCATAGTCAGCAAGAAACCAGACACTCAAAAGTCTTATTTTAATGAAGGGTATATGTACGGGAGTAACCTTGATATAGGAGATAGAAAGGCATTAATAAATGCTGAGTTAAACGGGTTTGAGACCATGGAATTAACATACAGCGGGGGGAAGAATAAATTGGCATCTTTAGGCGCTCCAGGCCTGCATCTGCTTCTTGCTGCATACAGGTGCATAAATAATTCCAAAGAGAATGGCACGGATGCATTTTTAAACCATGCTGGCAAATGCGAGTTTTTTTCAATAACATACCGGATACTAAAAAAAGCAGGGTTAACCGAGTCTGTGGTCCCTGAAATTTGGTTCTATCTTAAGAAACTTCAAAAACACGCGGACACAGTTTCAGATCCTAAAGAAAAAGTTAATGTAAATATTCAGCTTTTCGGGTTTATCCAGGGTTTACTGGAAGAACAGATACTTTACCCGAAATATTCAGGCCAGAGGAGCATAAATGTGGGTTCGGATACCAAAATAAAGGATCTGCTTGCAAAGTATGTTTCTGATAGTATCCTTGAATTCGATGAAAAAGATATGCAGTTGGTAAACGAGATAGATATTTTACTTAAAGATCTTCAAAATATGCTTGGTTTTAAAGCAAGTAATGGCATTGTAAGCGATGTTTTTTTTAAAAAGCTTCTTGTTGCTGCGGATTCATTTATAGTCCATGACGGCCCTGGAGGTGTCCGGATGCTGGCTCATCCTAATGATGGTGTAAAAACAAAAGATGTCTTCATGTGCCTGCCCGGCCTTTTTCTTGTAACTAGAAGGTATGATGAAGCAAAGAAACTCTTCAGGTATTATGCAAACCTGGCCAGGACAAACGGGCGTTTGCCCGGATTTATAATAAATGACGGCAGGTTGGATTATGACACTGAAGACGGTTCCCTGTGGTTCGTAGAGGCACTTAATAAGTATTACAAGGCCAACAGCAGCGATGTGGATTTTATGCGGGAAATGCTGGATGTTACAAATATAATAGTGGACGGCTATTTAAGGCCAAACGGAAAAGCACGTTTAGATACTGACGGGCTAGTAAGCGTTCCGCCTGGATATTATCAGTCTCCGAAACAAAATAGCGAAGTTTCCAATACAGGCAGGGAAAAGCCTATTGAGGTTCAGGCCTTATTATATAACGCTCTTTCTATAGCTTCCAAGTTAAATAGGTCAGCAGGTGATGAACAGCTTGCCGAAAAGTATGATGTAATCAGGCAGAACTTAGCTACAGCGATTAACAGGTACTATTTCGTTGCAGGCCGGGCATACCCGCTCGATGTGCTGGGCACTGATCCTGCTTCTGCTGACGCTATCAGGCCTAACGCTTTATCACTTATTTCATTAAGCCAAAACGGGGATTTCTTATCCTCCTACAGGCAAAAAGCTATGTTGAAAGTAATAGATGATTCCTTAGTTACCCAATATGGTTTAAGAACACTCTCGCCCGGAGATCCGAGATATAGGCAGGGTACAAATAATCCATATTGCGGGGTTGTATTTCCCTGGCTCATTTCCCCTTATCTTATTGCAAAAAGAGATGATTTAACTGTAACAGAATCCGAGAGAATTATCAATATACTGAAACACCTGATTATAGAAAATGGAACCCTGCCTGAGTTCTTCACTCCTGATCAGCCGTATATGCCGGGAGGGTCGGAGTCTTATGCCAAATCTGTCGCAGCCTTGCTTGAAGTAGCGGGCGCAATGAATTCAAATATAGAAATACCTCTCCCTGAAAAACAGAATGTGTTTAATCTGGACCTAACCAGAAAGCTTGCCTGGCAGCAATAACTTACAAGGTTCCCTATTCTTCCATATCTACTCTCGAAATTTCATTAACATAGCCTTAACAATACCTTTATATGGAATTAACCCATTATAAGTATAATTCTATTGAGAGTAAAGCCATATTCAAAGGATCAAATGAATAAACTAATAACTGTAGTTGATGATGAAGAAGATATACTTAAGCTGATAACAATAAACCTAAAAAAGAATGGGTTTAAAACAAAGGTTTGCAGCGACTGCGAAGGCCTATTCAACTTATTAAAGAATAAAATACCGGATCTTTTGCTTCTTGACTTAATGCTCCCTGGCATGAATGGTTACGAGATATTCAACATGCTCAAAAAGACACCACAATATGCCGGTATTCCTATAATAATGCTCACTGCCAAAGCCGAAGAAGCAGATCAGATACTGGGCCTTAAACTCGGAGCAGATGATTACATAACAAAGCCTTTTTCACCAAAGGCGCTGATCACCAGAATAAAGGACCTGTTTAGAAGATTAGAGGAAAAAGATTCAGGAAAGAAGTGATCTATGGCAAAAGATAAATTATATTTAAAGGAGAGGACAGTGATTAAAGTCGACCTGCATGTACATTCAAAATATTCTGAGCATCCTTCGGAATGGTTCCTTCAGCGGATCGGTGCAAGCGAATCATATACTGACCCTGAATTCATATACCGGGCTGCAAAAGAAAACGGTATGAGCTTTGTTACCATAACAGACCACAACAAGATAGAAGGCGTAATGCGCTTAAAGGAAAGACACCCTGAGGACGTGTTTACAGGCCTTGAAACAACCGCGTATTTTCCTGAGAACGGGTGTAAAGTTCACATACTTATTTATGGGCTTGGTTACACCGAATACGATGAAATACAAAAAATAAGAAAGGATATTTACCAATTAAGGGACTATATAAAGGAAAAAAATCTGGCTTATTCCGTGGCTCATGCTATGTATTCGGTTAATGACAGGCTGTCTATAGAGCACCTTGAAAAGCTTATACTGCTTTTTGATAACTTCGAGGGGATAAACGGCGCTAGGAATAAATTGAATAATAACATATGGATCAAAACCCTTGAAAGCCTTAATCCGGAAAAGATAGGAGACCTGTTTAAGAAGCACGGGTTAGAGCCTTTTGGTAATATGCCCTGGATAAAAGGTTTAAGCGGGGGTTCCGATGACCACGGCGGCATATTTATTGGAAAAACCTATACGATGGCTGAGGCAAATAATTTGCAGGAATTTCTTGATAAGATAAAGTCAAATAAGATATCTGCGGACGGAAGGCATAACGACTTCAAATCACTGGCCTTTGCGTTATATAAGATAGCTTATGACTTTTCCAAGTCAAAAAGCAATAACTTTTCAAAATCTTTCATCAGCAAGCTCAGTTCTTTGTTTTTTGAAAATAACGCATTAAGTTTTAAAGACAGGTTAAAGATAAAAAAAATGAAGTATTCCTATAAAAAAGGCGATGATAATGTGAGAGATCTGATCACGGAGCTTATTGAAGAATTCCGTGCCAACAATTCCTTGCCTATAGAAAACAAACTTGACCTTATCTACAGCAAGATCGCTTCAATTGCCGATGAATTCGCAAGAATATTCATTAAATCCATTGAAACAGACCTTCAGAGAGGTGATGTAATAAACCTCATAAAGAACATATCCACTTCTTTGCCCGGGATATTTATTTCTATACCATTTTTCAGCACTTTCAGGCATTTATTCCAGAGCAGGGATCTTTCCGAAGAGCTTAAAACAAGGTTTAATATCAATAAAAATAAGGCAAAAAAAATACTCTGGTTCACTGATGATTCGGATTTTGCCAACACGGGCTTCCTTAAATCTTTGGATGAATCTGCCGCTTTGCATCATAAGAACAGGGATGTAAAATTCGTGTCCTGCAATATTAAAACTGGCAAAGATGTTAAGGTGCGGCAAAATATAGTCAATATCCCCGGCATATATTCTTTAGAACTGCCGTGGAATAAAAAGACGGTGTTCCACATACCGTCAGTTCTAAAATCTTTACAAGAGGTCTATGAATATGACCCTGATGAAATTTATATATCGGGTTCAGGGCCTATATGCTTGTTCGGACTTTTTGCTGCAAAGCTGCTCAATACAAAAGCTGTCGCAGTCTATGATTCAGATTATTCCTGGGATAACAACGACCTGATAGAAGATGACACTATATCAGGAATAATAGATTCTTATTTTAAGTGGTTCTATTCGTGCATGGATACGATAAAAGTATTGAAAAAAGAGCATTTGAATATATTCCAACAATGGAATTTCGAGCCTAACAAAATAGTTTTTGTTAAATCAAATGTAAAGCTATCCTTATACTCAGCAGGTGATTCCAGGATTCTTGAAAAAGATTCATCCATAAATCTGAAAGAACGTTTTGACATGGACATTTTTGTTAAGAATCTCTTTGACGATGAGGTTAATATCGATAAACGAATGTACAACCGGATATTGCACCAAAGGTTCTCGGGGTATTAACAATGACAGTATTATTTGTAACTTCCTTGTCTGTAATAACTATTTCTTTTGCCCTTCTTATTTGTTATCTGCTTTCAACAATCACGCATAGCAGCTACATAAAGAGAACAGATAGGCTGTCAGAGTACCCCAAAGTTGTCATATTAAAACCTGTTATGGGTATAGATGATAACCTGGAGACCAACATCGAAAGTTTTTATTTGAGCGATTATCCGAACTTCGAAATAGTGTTTGGTATAGAAACTGAAGATGACCCCTGTTTTGGGATTCTAAAAAAGGTAAAGGCAAAGTATCCAGGCAGGAAAACAAAGATAATAGAAACAGGCAAAGATAAGGAATTAAACCCAAAGATCGATACCCTATTAAAACTTGTAACCTATTATAATTCAGACTGTGACCTCTACTGGGTTGCTGATTCAAGCACCCGGATAAACAGGGATACGCTGCATCAATTAGTAGAAGAATATGTAAACAATGATTCAAAAATAGTCTTTTCGCCTATCCTGGGGACAGGGTGCAGCTCAGGCGGTAGTATCATGAGAAATTCATATTTAAATACATTTGTCTCAGGAAACATCATTCTTGCCTGGAATTTGTTTAAGGAACCTATTATTGTAGGCAAATCAATGCTTATCGAAAAAAATACATTGAATAAATTAGGCGGTTTTAACAGGTTCAAAGAATACCTGGCTGAAGATTATATGATGGGAGAGATATACCGTAATAACAAAATAAAGATAGCTACTAATTTCTCGTGGGTGAAGGACTATAACTGCACGGGTTCGGTAAAGGATTTTTTTGCAAGAACCCTCAGGTGGGCAAAAATGAGGTTCCATATCAATAAAGTATTTTATTCTCTTGAGATACTTGTAAACCCTTTAGGAATGGCTTTAGTCTTTTCACTAATGACCGGGAAGAACGGTATATTCTTATTACTGTCTTCGATTTTCCTCAAAGTTATTTTAGAATATTTAACCCTCTTCTGGCTGGACAGGGAAGAGCCTAAAAAGATGAAAGTTATTCTTTTATACCCATTTTATGTTGTTTTAAAGGATATTTTACTGCTATTTATTTACTTTATTCCGTTATACGATAAAACAGTCGCCTGGCGCGATAAAATGTTTATAATAGGGTACAAGAGCAGGATAAAACTCAGGCTGCAATGAACTACAACAATGATAAACCATCGAAAAAAGCCTGGGTCATATCGGCTCATATGGGGCTTGGCCATTTACGTGCCGCGTATCCTTTAAAGGATATTGCGGATAACCGTATTTTAATAGATGGGTCAAAAGAAGATAGTGAGCCTCAGGATTACAAAATATGGAACCTGATGAGAGCTGCTTACTATTTCATGTCCAGGGCAAAAGAAATACCTTTAATAGGGGATTATATTTACAAGTTACTGTGCCTTGTACAGGAAATCCCTTCATACTATCCAAAAAGAGACCTGTCCAAACCGATATTTCCTCTTAAGTTTCTTGTTTATTTAATAAAGAACAGAGGATTAAGCAATTCCGTTGTAAAGCTAATCGGTAAAAAAGCTTTTCCTGTTATAAGCACATTTTATTCTTCTGCAATAGCATTAGATATATTGCAATCTAAGAAAAAAGAAAATTTCCTTTTAATATGCGATTCTGATTTTAACAGAATATGGGTTCCTGAAGAGCCTAAGGAAAGTAATGTTAAATACTTTGCGCCATGTACAAGGGTCAAAAGACGGCTCTTGTCTTACGGTGTACCTGAAGGGAACATTTTTCTTACAGGGTTTCCTTTGCCTAAAGAAAATATAGGCAGTGAAGAAGGGCTTGAGATATTAAAGGAAGACCTGTTCAATAGGTTGATAAGGCTTGACCCTGATAATTATTTTTTTAATATTCACGGAAAAACAGTGGAATACTATCTGGGTAAAAAGCAGGAAGATTTTATTGGAGAAAAATACTTTGACCTTACTTTCGCGGTAGGCGGTTCAGGTGTACAGGTAGGTACGGCAAAAAGAATATTGAAAAGCTTCAAAGACAAGATTGTAGCTCAAAAAGTGCGCATAAATCTTTCAGCAGGGATTCGAGAGGATGTTTATCGTTGTTTTATAGATTTCCTATATTCCCTTAATCTAAAAGACTATATGAACAAAAATGTCAGGATAATTTATAGCCCGGACCCGTACGAATACTTTGATATGTTTAATAAAGCTTTAAGGACGACAGATGTGCTATGGACAAAACCAAGCGAACTGGTATTTTATTGTGCCTTAGGCATCCCTATTCTTATGGCCCCGTCTGTAGGGACTCACGAAGCTTTGAACAAAAGATGGCTGCAGGACATACATACGGGTATAAAACCGGCAGGTTCCGTTGACCATTCATCGGAATGGTTGTTTGACCTTAGAAAAAGCGGGATCCTTGCTGAAGCAGCCTGGGACGGTTTTTTGAAAGCAAGAAAACTGGGCACGTATAAGATAGAACATTTAGTTTTTGATGGGACTTGTAATGCAGGTAACTCTCCGTTGCAAAGATAGTAAATGTTAAATGATAATAATTGACACATTATGCAGGGGTCTTCTATGAATAAAATAAGAGTTTTATTTGTATCCGCACATAATAGCTCAAGAAGCCAGATAGCCGAGGCTTTTCTAAACAGGCTTGCCGGAGATGAATTCGAAGCTTTCAGCGCAGGCATTACGCCTCGCGAACTTAGCCCTTTTGCAGTGCAGGTAATGAGGAGAATAGGTTTTGATATTTCGAATAATAAAACAAAAAACGTACTAGATTTTTCTAATTCAAATGCGCATTTCGATTATGTGGTGCTCACCTGCGACAAACAAACCCTGCAAATTTGCCCGGTATTCTTGAACACAAAAGAGACTATCCATTGGGACATAATTGACCCGGAGGCCAATAAGCGGGATAACCTCCAGATACTTGAGAGTACAAAAAAAGTACGTGACATCATAAAGTCAAAAGTCATTTCATTTCTTAAAGAAACAACTCAAAAGAAAAAAGAAAACTTCCAAAAAACCGCCTAAACCTTCCATGAATTCCAAGTAAAATTGCTAAAAATAAGCGTTTAGACTGGGTCTTTGGCCTAACCTCAAGCCTTTCACAACATCCTTGGATTTCGACCAAATTAAGAATTATTGCGACTAGGACTAAATGTTATACCTGATAGGGATTATAATGAAAAAAGAAATATTAAAATTATACCATATAGGGTATGAATAGCTAATTCATATTAAAGAATATACCCTAAATGATATATTTTATTTAATTTAACTTGACATTATACCTTTTAGGGTATATAATTAATGTAGAAAATGAGCTCAACGGATTTTAACTTTTATTGTTTCTGCGAAATCCGACGAAGCTGTATCATCAATACGGCGAATAGCCGTGATTATTGATGATATGTCTTGCGACGGTGGGCAAAAGGAAGGTATAAAAAATGGAGATAAGACATAAGATTAAAGAACTAAGAAAACAGGCCAAATTAACACAAGAAGAGTTTGCGCTGCGTGTCGGAGTTGGACTCAGGTTTGTAAGAGATCTTGAACAAGGAAAGAAAACTATCAGGATAGACAAACTTAACCAGGTACTTGATTTTTTAGGATATCACCTTGAGGTAATTAAAAATGCAAAATAACCAAAGAAGAGCCAGTGTTATGTCAAACGACATAGAAGCCGGTATAATTGAAGAAACTGGTAAGGGGTACAAGTTCCAGTATAATGATAATTACCTAAAGAATGGCCATCCTATCTCTGTTTCACTGCCATTAAGGCCGGAACCCTATGAAAGTGATATTTTATTTAACTTTTTTGAAGGGCTTTTACCTGAAGGGTGGTATCTTGATGTAGTTTCTTCAAAGCTAAAAATTGATAAAAATGACTTATTCGGCATTTTGCTTTCAACATGCAAAGATACAGCCGGAGCTGTATCAATATTGGAGATAAAATGAAATTATGCAAAATTTGCGGTCAGCAATTGGAAATAGCTGGAGCATACCATACTAAATGCCTAAAAAAACTGTTTGGCGTAGATTATGTGCCAAAGATAAATTTCTCACTGCCGGAAATAACATTAAAGGCCCAGCAAACTGCCGGGAAACTATCAATTTCAGGTGTACAGCCAAAACTGTCTGTTAAACTAAATACAAAAAATCAAGAAATTGAAGTTACACCTGATAAAGGAGAATATATTCTTAAGCCGCAGACTCAAGTTTACACGCATTTACCTGAAAATGAAAATCTTTGTATGACTATAGCCGAATTAGTAGGAATCGATGTTCCTCCGCACGGGTTGTTTGAACTTAAAGACGGCACAAAAGCATATTTAATAAAACGCTATGACAGAAATAAAAGTAAGAAAATACATCAGGAAAACTTTTACCAAATATTAGACAAAAGAGATAAGTACAAGGGTTCTCTTGAAGAAATAGGTTTAAAGCTTAAAGAAATATCAGATGTACCTGGTTTAGATATACAGCTGTTTTATGAAAGAGTGCTTTTTAATTTTCTTATTGGAAATGGCGATGCTCATTCTAAGAATTTCTCAATACTTTACACAGAGGATGACAAAGTAAGGCTTGCACCGGCTTATGATATTGTATGTTCTAAACTTGTCATTCCTGATGAGGAAGATTTAGCTTTAACATTAAACGGCAAAAAGAATAAATTGACTTTTAAGGACTTTCAGGAACTATCGAAATATCTAAACATACCGGAAAATAAAATAAAAAACAGATTTATAGATGAAAAGTCTATATTTATTTCACAAATCCAAAACTCTGATCTAACACCGGATGAAAAGACTAAATTGAATAAAATTATTGAAGACAGATTTAACAGAATTAAACAACCCGGTTAATTCAACCGCTATGAAATAAAAAAACCACCGCATGTGCGCGTGGTTTTTTTGTTTTTTGAATACTTTTTTTAGGAAAATTAAAGCGCAGTTTATTGCATCAAGTTTTGTCACAAAAACGGTTACTATGCCATGTTCCTTTCTTGTCTTGTCTTGTCTTGTCCTCTCTTGTCCCCAATTGTCCAAACCTTAAAATATTAATTTCTGTCGAATAATTGACTTTTTTTGGCTTTTTATATATACTTTCATGAATTTCGGTGCGGTACCTCCCGCCTTGCGGGATTTCAATTTATATTAACGCTAAGGAAGTCACAAGTGGCTAAGGGAGAGGTCTGCAAAACCTTTAGCTACAAATTTAATGCAAATCAATAACTCCTTGCAATTTCAACGATTTATTAATCATATAAATTCCACCAAAAACATCGTTTGTGCCCAATTTGTGCCTACTCAATGTTCCTCTTGTGACCTCATTTGTCTTGTGTTGTCCCTACAATTACTGCAGATATAACGGTTTAAAAGTTGCTAAAAATAAGTCTTTAGGTATATAATAAAGGACACATAATTTTAAAGCAGTTAATGTATAAGGGGTTGTCTATGTATGTTGAAGTTTATACTGATGAAAAATCTCTAGAGATAGCGCTTACGTATAAAGGCGAGACAGAGCTGCCCAAAGGCTCAGTTATTATAGGACTTGTAAAACGTAACGGGTATGTAGAAGGCGCTTGCTTGAAATACGATACAGGAGAAATGGTTTCGTATAATAACGGAAAAGCTGTTTCTATGCCCAAATCCGACCAAGTCGATATAAAGTAATTAAATTAATTACCAACCAGTTGTTTTAGTATTCTTTACAACCTTTCATCTTAATCTTACATTATATTTCCTTAACTTAATTTCTCATCAACTATTTTGAACTTTCTGCGTACATATAGACAGGAGGTAGAATTGCTATGCATGATCAATCAGGAATACTAACTTTATCAAGGTTTGAAGATGCCTATAATAAAGCAATAAAGCTGGTTTATGAGAAAATTCATCATGCTGGATGGAATTTGAAACCTAAGTATGTTGGTAAATCTGAAATGGTATGGTTTCTTCCATTTAATTTCCTTGACCAAGAATTAGAAAATTGCGCTGATGAGGATAAACCGCAATTCTGCAATAATTTAGCGCTGTTTTTTCTTCATATAGATGATGTGCTTTGTTGTAAGTACCAGTGGCTGCAGGGAACAATGAAATATCGTTATTCTTATCAGATAATAGAATATTATCTTGCATTAAATGATAGAACCCATAACCCGGTTCAATCACATAAAATGATTTGTTTGCATGCAGTTGACGAACTGAAAAAGTGCATTAGCGGACAAATTGAATATTTTGGCCCGGCAACTCCCGAACAGGATATATGCTTTATCCGTAAAAAAATGAAAGATTGTAGCAGCGAAAAGCATTTTTCTGCTGAATATAAATTCATTCAGGATATGTTTAAAGAAAGTCTTACCTTAGATAAAGAAAACCTGGTCCCCGTTTCTACTATTGAAGAATTCCATAGAATACGAAAAGAATACCTTGACTCAAAACACATGTTTCACTCGCAGTTATCGATTAACCGGTCTAGTTTCATGAAGCCAATATTGGAAAAAGCAGCAAGAGATGAAAATTGGGCGTACGATGCTTATATGTGTTTTGAGCGGGAAAGATATTGTAACGAACGGGATCAAGTAGCCGAAGCTTCCGGTATAGATACAACAATATTTGATTATAGGCCTTAGGATACAACTATTATTATTGATGACTGATTAAGAAATAAAAAAAGAGTATAATATACATGCTATTTAAGTATAGATTTTTAGGAGCACTTTCCCAATGGTAGCCAATAAACCTTATGAAAAGCTAATAATTAAACACACGTTCTTGCATGCAACTGTTTGCCCGCGATTGGGGTGGCTTGCTCATCATGGGCAACTGCCTGAGGATGACTCGCTTGATGCTGAATTTTGGATCACGCAAGGTATTGAAATAAATGAGCGGGCATGGAAGCTATTTCCTTCAGGGGTATTAATCCCTGGGAAAATGCAAAAAGCACTAATTGAAACAAGTACGGCAATTAGGAATAACTCCATACTTTTTGAACCTGCGTTTTCTGCTGATGGGTTTGGAACCCGGGCCGATGTTCTATGTAAGGATGGTAGCGGTTGGAACCTTATTGAAATAAAATCAGGCAAAACCGCTAAAGAGGAATATATTGAAGATGCAGCATATACTGCGATGGTGATCATGCGTACAGGTCTGCAAATCAAGACTATTTCCCTGATGCTTGTTTCAGGGGATTACCGAAAAGGCATGCCAGACAAAAAGTTGTTTGTAACCGAAGATATTACCAAAGATGCAAAAGAACAGGTTGAGAAGTTTAATGCAATAGCTGACTCTACAGCAACTGCCCTTAATGCTCCAAACCCAAGCGAGCCAAAACTTATTTTGGATTGCAAGTACTGCGATGTCTTTGAAGATTGTACCGGTAAAGGGATTGAAAATCATATACTTTATTTACCTCGTATCTTAGCTAAACATTTTATTGAATTAGATGAAAGAGGCATATATAAAATTGAGGATATTCCAGCCGAGATTAAATTAACTGAGGGACAACAGCGGGCATTGCAGGCCGTTCGTACAAAAAAACCTGTAATATCTCCAGATATGAAAGAAGAACTAAAAGCTATACTATGGCCTGCATGGTACCTGGATTTTGAAACTTGCATGACAACATTACCTCTTTATGATGGCATTGCCCCTTACGAAACAATAGTTACCCAATATTCCATTCACAAATGCTCAGCTCCAGGGGTTGAAGAAGCCCATTTTGAGTATCTTGCTGACCCTGCCCGTGATTGCCGGAGAGATATAGCTGAAAACTTGATAAAAACACTTAATGGCAACGGCAGTATCATTGTTTATTCTTCCTATGAACAAGGGATTATTAATGGCCTTACTAAAACCTACCCTGACCTTTCAGAACCTTTGAAAAAGCTTGTTGATAGAATGGTAGACCTTCTTGCTCTTTTGCGGAGCAATTACAGTCATAAGGATTTCAAGGGTAGTTATTCAATAAAAAAGGTTCTACCAGTAATGGTTCCTGGCCTTGACTATAGCGATTTGGACATTCAGGAAGGCGGCAGCGCTGCAGTTTTGTTCGCATATATGGCAATGGGGAAGATTTCAGATGCCAATGAAATCGCGCAGATACGCAAAAACCTACTCACCTACTGTAAACGCGATACTTGGGCAATGGTTAAATTGCATGAAGTGCTATCTAATTTGTAAGTAAAGGACATTTTTCCATCAACTATCAATATGTTGAAAGATTGTACATTAATTTGACTAAATACCCTGTAAAAGGTTAAAATTTATTTATGGATAATTCAATTAATGATTTTGAACAACGTCTATCTCTAGATAAAGATTTTGCTGAATTAAGAAATAATCTCAAGATGAACCAAAATTGTATTTTTAATATAATATGTAAAGAAAATGACGAACTTACTTTTTCAAGAGTAATGAAATATTTACTTGACCCCTTAGAAAACCATGGTTTAAAAGATGCCTTCTTAAAAGAATTCCTGTCATATTTAAAAAATAAATATCAAAATAATAGTTGGAATGTGGAAAATGTTGATTTAAATAATGCAAAAGTTTATAAGGAGTATTTTATTGGAGATAGTGGAAGGCTTGATGTATTTATTGAATGTAAAGGTAATCAAAATAGTAATTTATATATAATAATTGAAAATAAAATAGATTCCTCAGAAAACGAATACTCAATTGAAGGCAAGACCTTATATCAAACAGAAATTTACAGTCAATGGATTGATAAGAAATACTCTTCTAGCAAAAATATAATTTTAAAGTTATTTGTAACCCCAAAAGGTATTGATCCAAAATCAAGCAAATTTGCAAGCATACCGTTTTCCGATATTGCAGCAGTTATTAAAAAATTAAAACCTTCAGATGAAAACATAAGTTATTTATTAAAAAATATTCTTTGCTGGATTGAGGAGGTCATTTTAATGGACGATAAATTAAAACCTTTATGTAATCAAATCTATAAAAAATACAAAGAAGAATTTGATACCATTATACAGTTTATACCAAAAACTGCCGATTTCATAGCAGATATTGCTGAAAAATTAGATGAAGAAAAATACAATATTCAATCTGGAACATCTTGGATAACGGTAAATCCAATAGAATGGGGTAAAAAGTATGAATTATGGGAGGGCAAAAAGTATACTATCCCCAGAATATCTGTATGGATACAAAACAATAAAATGAATATCAGTTTTGTTACTAAGCAAGAAGGGCCAACCTTTGATTGGTTCAATAATTCAGAACAAATATTTATGAAAAAAGAACTTAAATCTACTGAAGGAGGTAATAATTTTTACAATATTAAAGATGAAGAGGATTTTATTATTAACGAAGAGAGTCTAGAAGAAGATATTGGAAGATATGTGAAAATAATAGAAAGTATCTGTAATGAAATATTCAGTAAAATAACAGATAAGGATATTAGTAAATGGAAAGCATAACCCATTATTTAACTCTAAATTGACGCAAATAATCACACTTCTTGATAAATTTGTAGCTATAACTTCACTTGAAATACCTTTCTTTAAATTATATCAGTTGTAGTGTGCCTATATTCCCTCTGATTATTCCGATTAAGAATACGACTATACAGATTAATACCTTGCCAAATAATTAAAACTCTCCAAAAATCAATCAAATTAAGAATTGTATCAACAAATCTGTTTTATTTACGTATATATAATAGGGGAACTATCCAAAGGATTCTTTCGGATAAAAATACGTTGCTCCTATGAGCTTAACTTAAAAATATGATAACTAAAATACAGAAATACATTAATTGGAGATGGAATTGTGAAGGGGGATATAAGGAATTTCTATTTATTGCGTTCCCTCTTATTTTAAGTACCAGTTCCTGGTCTTTGGAACATTTTATAGATAGGATGTTCCTTACCTGGTACTCGCCTGCTACTGTTGCAGCAGCAATGCCTTCTGGGATGCTCAACTTCATTATTATAAGCCTATTTCTTGGAACTGTGGGTTATGTAGACACTTTTGTAGCTCAATATTACGGTGCAAAAATGGACAAGGATATAGGTCCTATTGTCTGGCAGGGTGTTTATCTTTCAATTATAGGTAGCTTGGTTCTTGCCTTAACGATTCCGTTTGCCGGAAATATTTTTGCGTTGTTTGGCCATACAAATGAAATCAGAGACCTTGAAACATCATATTATAGAATACTCTGTTTCGGGGCATTCCCGGTAATAGCCTCAAGCGCTTTGGCAGGGTTTTACGCAGGCCGTGGTAAAACATGGATCATTATGTGGGTGAACTTTATAAGTACGCTTATATGCATAGTTTTTGACTATATTCTTATTTTCGGAAAATATGGGTTTCCTGAACTTGGCATCAATGGCGCCGCTATTTCAAATGTCATAGCAGGGACAGTTGGTTTTCTTATTTATTTGGTAGCCATATCAAAAACTACCAACATTGCAAAATATAACACCTTGAGCATTAAACCAAGCTTACAGATTATCAAAAGAATATTTAAATTCGGTTTCCCAAACGGAGTTCAGTTCCTGCTTGATATGGCTGGTTTTACGACATTTGTCATGATAGTTGGGAAACTTGGTACAGATAACCTTGCAGCAACAAACATTGCCCTCAATATAAACAGTATCGCTTTTATGCCGATCATAGGCTGCGGTATTGCCGTAAGCATACTGGTTGGGAAATATATAGGCATGAACAAAGCTGATTTTGCATCAAGAAGTGCATATTCCGGCTTTCATTTAACGATCCTATATATATTTACGATAGCTTCTCTCTTTTACTTCTTCCCAAACATATTTATTCTTCCCTTTACAAAAGGGTCTAATCCCAAAGAAATAGAAGCGATGATACCTACAATAACTTTTCTTCTTAAGTTCGTAGCTGTATACTCTATATTTGACGCAATGAGCACGATTTTTGCTTCGGCCATCAAAGGAGCCGGAGATACAAAGTTTGTTATGTATATGCTTTTCTTTGTGTCTTTCTTTGTGCTTGTTATTCCCAGTTATCTGGTTGTTTTTATTTTTGGTAAAGGCCTTTATTATGCCTGGGCTATAGCATCAATCTATGTCAGCGTCCTCGGCATAGCTTTTTACTTAAGGTTCCTGCAAGGCAAGTGGAAATCAATGAGCGTTATTGAATCTAAAAATATTGACCGCTTGCATGCCAATATTCCTGAAGATTCGAATCCTTTTAAAGGTTTAGCGAACATTCCAAGAACCTTAAACGAAGCAATTGATTAGTAATAAGTCTTTTACAACCTTTATCAACTATTCCAAGGTTCCTGCGTATATATAGAAACAGAATGAATAAGGAGTTAAGTAATAACAATGCAAATGTTTGAATATGAGATGAATAACAATGACCCTTTAATACAAGTTCAATCTATGCTTTTGGATAATAAACCAATAGACGCATTGATTTTTATGAATGACTATGTATCTAAGCATAGTTACGATGCAAACGGCTATTACTGGAAAGGTGTAGCATTTTTGTTTTTAAAGAAATATTCTTTTGCCATGACAGCTTTTCAGAATGGTGAAGATCTCAATCCACTTGACCAGGATATAATGTTCGGGCTAGGGATCGCGAATATTGCTTTAGGCAATTATGAATCAGGCAAAAATTATATAGAAGAATTTCATAGAAAGTATCATCCTGAAACAAATGAAGTTATGGGCAGAGCTTCCATGCTTGCTTACGCCGATTTATTCCTTCCAGCAGTTACATTTATCCATATTTCACGTAAATACAAGAGAAATAAAGGATCAGGCATCTTGTTTGATTTTGTGGATGAGGTATTGAAGGATTATGAAGATTATGCCTTATACAAAACCCCGGCAATGGGAAATCAGCGCTTACTACTGGACAAAGTTGATGTAAACAACAAGCATAGAATGAAAGAATATATCAGGCAATTAGTGCTTGATTCTTACTGGAAAGACGCACTTTATTTTTATTGGACTTTTATAAAGATAAGTTGTAATATTAAATGTAATGTAAAGTTTAATAAATTCGGTTGTTTTGCTTGCATGACAACAACTGTTGTTGGGATTAAAGAGTTCATAAGCAAGTTTTATTTACCTGGCGATGAAATAAGTTAGATTTAGGAGGAGATAGTTATGGATTGGCGTGATGTTGAAAACCCTGAAAAAGAAAGAGAATATCTTTTAAAAGCTATTGCTCAAAAACCCTCTGCAGAACTTTATTACAAACTAGCGACTGTTTATGAGAATGTTAAAGATTTTAAGAAAGCGCTTTTTTATGGCAATAAGGCTATTAATATTGAGCCAAACAATATAGAGTTTAATGAATTTATGGCATTCGTTCATGGGAAAAACGGTGATGTTCCCGATGCGATAAAGTATTGGGAACGTGTTGTTGCTATTGATCCGGAAGACAGCCAATTTAAGATAGACCTATCCACTATGAAAGAATGTTTACCTTTTTGGATAGAACAGCATAAAAACAGCAAAATAGTTAATGGAGATTCTATGGATAAACCGCTTTGTGATGAAAATTATCAAGATTATTTAGACACAATCCAAACTGCCAGTAATTTATTGAATAAAAATAATGAATGGATAAACCGTTTTGCTGAATACGCAAAAGGAATTAAAAAAAACATTAGTAGAATTAAGAATAAAAAAGATTCTTTTAACCAATGGTCCCCATTATATTTATATATGAACGTTAGCCAAGCAAAGGGTGACGCTATTTTTAATCTGAGATATTTAGGCCAATCTGTTGCAGATATTGATGTAAAATCGGATGGTTCTGTAAAGTCTATAAAGCTTGATCAGAATAGGTATAAGAAACATAATGAAGACTATTTTGGATTCATTCATAATTACGAAGACGACAAAACAATATGGGAGTGGAGTGGGAAGGATGCAACAGCAGCAAAAGCATTTAGAAAGCACTTCTGCAATAATCCTCAAAGAATTAAAGTCGAGCAAAAAAAAGAGAATCATGAGCACAGAATTGAGAGTATGTTTTTGACAGAATTTTCTAAAAGAGATGCTAAGGATAAGCGTAAAGAGTTGCGTAATATACAGCCTGTAAAAATAGCAAAAATTGCCAGGTTCCAAATGCCTACACCATTTAGTGCAAGTAATGATCTAAAATATCCTAAAAATGGGAAAGGTGGAGGGATTGATATTTTAGCGCGTGTCGGGAAAGGAAACTCTACAAAACTTTGTATTATGGAACTAAAAGATGAAAATACTGCCAAAGAACCGCCAAAAGTAGCTATTAAGCAGGGGTTGGCATATGCTACCTTTATTTCTAAACTATTAAGAAGTAAAAGTGGTAAAAAATGGTGGAATATATTTGGTTTTTCTGGGAAAGTACGTAAGGACCTTAAATTATTAGTCGCTTGTGTAATGCCAATTAGTGAATATAAAGAACGCAATAATGAATCGTTTAAAGGTATAAAAATTGTCCATGAGGGATGTACTTTTGAATTGCATTACATATATTTCAAAGAAGAGATTAATAAAATATTAGAAATAAATACATCGTTAAATAGTTAAAGGAAAGGTATAATTGAAAATCACAATACATCGAGGAACTAAAGAAATAGGGGGGAGTTGTGTTGAAGTCGTAACTTCAAACACACGGATCTTGTTTGATTTTGGTATGCCTTTAGTGGATTCTGAGAAAAAACCGTTTGATTCTAAAGTGCTAAAAGGAAAAACAATAGAAGATTTGAAGCAATCAGGAATCCTTCCGAACATTCAGGGTTTATATAGAGATGAGAAACGTTACGTTGACGCTATATTTATTACTCACTCTCATTTAGATCATTATGGGTTCCTTCAATTTATTCATCCTGAAATACCTATTTATGCAAGTGAAGGTGCTATAGAGCTTATTGAAATTACAGGCAAATTCACCCCATCAAAAATTAATATATCTAACCAGTTCCGCAGGCTTAAAGCATGGGGAAAGGATACAGTAGGAGATATTACTGTCTCCAACTATCTTGTTGACCATTCGGCATTTGACGCGAGAGCGTTCTTAATTGACGCAGATGGCAAACGTTTGTTCTATACAGGAGACTTTCGCTCTCATGGCCGTAAAGGTAAACTATTTGAAAAAATGATAGACAACCCGCCGAAAGATATTGACTGCCTGCTTATGGAAGGTTCGATGCTTGGCAGGGAAGGGCAGAAATATAAAGATGAAACCGCTGTTGAAGCTAGAATAACCCAGATACTGAAAGAAGAACATAAAATATCATTTCTTTTTGTTTCATCCCAGAACATAGACCGGATAGTGTCTGCATATCGCTCTTGTATAAAAGCTAAAGCATTGTTTGTTATTGATATATACACGGCTTATATTCTTCACAAATTAAAACCTATATCAAAAGGGATAATCCAGTATAATTCAGATAATGTACGGGTATATTTTATTAAGAACCAGGTAGATACTCTTGTTAGATTGACAGGCACAGAGTTACTCTATAAATTTAAAACTAGTAGAATAAAGATACCTGAAATCAACAGCACAAAAAGCAAAATCCTTATGGTCATGCGTGATAATTCTTTTTTCCCTATTCTAACCAAACATATAGATAAGTTAAAAGGTTCTCAAATAATTTATTCAATGTGGAACGGGTATCTAAAGCCTGAACACGTAGAAATATGGTATCACAAAGGCATTAACCTTGAACAAGTGCATACTAGTGGCCATGCTATAGTAGAAGACCTTCAGCGGTTTGCAAAGGCAGTTAATCCTAAAACTCTTATACCTATTCATACCTTTGAACCTGAAAAGTATAAACAACTCTTCAAAAACGTAATACTCTTAAAAGACGGCGAAGAATATACAATCAGCTAACCTTTCACGCTTTAAACCCAATTAAAAATCAATTTAATTAAAAACTTCATCAACAATTCCGGACTTGCTGCGTATATATAATATAGGCAGGAGGAGGGATTTATGGCAGAATTGATGGATAAAATACCGCCGCAAGCGATAGAAGCTGAAATGGCTGTTCTAGGATCAATGCTGATAGAAAAAGAAGCTATCTCAAAGGTTTTGGACCTTGTCAGGGATTACGACTTTTACAAAGAAGCGCATAAACGGATTTTCAGAACGATACAAGAAATGTTTCTTGAGAACCAGGCTGTTGATGCAGTTGTGATCTCTTCAAAACTGAATAAAGATAACCTCTTAAATGAAGTCGGAGGTGCTTCATATATTACAGAACTGATTAACAAGGTTTCTACGGCAGCTAATGTTGAGCATTATGCACAGATTGTAAGGGAGAAATCTATACTCCGGCAGGTTATAGTAACCGGAACTAATATAGTTACCGCTGCTTTTAACGAAAAAACCTCTGCTGATGAAATATTAGATGTTGCTGAAAGCACCATATTCAGTATCGCACAAAACCGTTTGTCCCACGACTTTTCTAAAGTTTCAGACCTTATACATTCTTCTCTTGAAAAGCTGGAAAAGATTCACAAGGACAAAAATGACGTTCCCGGGTTAAGGACTGGTTTTGCCAAGCTTGACAGCCTGACAGCAGGCCTCCAGCCTTCTGACTTGATACTGCTTGCCGCAAGGCCGTCAATGGGCAAAACAGCCTTTGCCCTTAATATTGTGGAAAATGTCGCTTTAAAACAGAAAAAACCGGTAGCGATGTTTTCAATAGAAATGTCAAAAGATTCGTTGATGACAAGGCTTATTTGTTCATCAAGCCGTGTCAATGCTCACAATGCAAGGCGGGGATACTTATCTACACGCGACTGGCCTGCGTTGACTACAGGAGCCGCTAGACTTTCAGAAACGGATATATACATAGATGACAGCACCAACTTAAGTGTGCTGGATCTAAGGGCAAGGGCCAGAAGGCTTGCCAGCGACCTTAAAAACGAGAAGAAAGAGCTTGCGCTTATTGTTATAGATTACATACAGATGATGAGAGGGTCGGGAAGAGCCGAATCACGGCAGCAGGAGATGGCGGAAATATCCCGCTCCCTTAAAGGGCTTGCCAGGGATTTGAAGGTACCCGTACTGGCATTAAGCCAGCTTTCAAGGAAACCTGAGGAAAAAGGCAGGGAAAGGCAGCCCCAGCTATCAGACTTGAGGGACTCAGGCGCACTTGAGCAGGATGCAGACGTTGTGATGTTCATATACAGGGAATCGTATTATACAAAGACCGAAGAAAACCAGAATACAGCCAATATTATTATAGCCAAGCAGCGCAATGGGCCTACAGACACTATAGATTTGAACTTTTTCAAGGATTATACGCGGTTTGAGGATGCCGAGGAGATTATTTCAGAATAGGATATATGAATGTATTTATTTTGTGCTGGGAGGATGCAGGATGACGAAACTACTGGAATTAAAAACATATAAAGGGGAAGAGGAACAGCTGTTTCAGTATTTTAATCTTGTAAAGTTACTTATACAGTTAAAAGAATTAAAAAAGGATGAGAGCACTAAACCGGAAAAAATTCCTGAAAATCCTGTTGACCAGGAAAAGCAGAAGAAAAAACATTTAGAACAGGAAAAAGAAGTAAGCGAAATCTACAAAAATATAAGTCTTCAAAAAAACACGATAAGGTTGACTACAGAAGCTACACTGAAAGATGGCAAAGTAAGGCTTCCTTTGGAAATAATGCGCAAACGGTACAATCTAAGAGAATATGAAGTCATCGTGATTTGCATAATCGCTCTTAACACTGTTGACCCTACAGCCAATATAAAAACAGAGAAAGCTAATCTGCTTTATCTTGTTTGTGAAGGAGATTACGACAGAATATTGCTCAGTAACTGGATGTTCGATCACGATGCAGCTCTTTTTAAAAACAAATTAATAGTTTTGGAACGTTATAGAACTGAAATGGAAATAGGAGATATGGCACGGAAATTTATCTATCCTAATAAAGCAAATGACGCTGTATTAGATAAATATATTAAGTCAATCAAAGTTAATAAGTCAGTAAGGCTTTTTAGTCCGCGAGAAATATATGCACAGTTAAGCAAAACTGTTATTGGCCAGGAAAGAGCCAAAAAAATGATATCTGTGGCTGCTCACACACATCTTAAACGAATATCAATTAAAAAGGGGGCGTTAAAACCCGGGAAAAGCAACTTTATGCTTATTGGGCCGACAGGCAGCGGAAAAACGCTTATAGCACGTACCCTTGCTGAAATATTGGATGTGCCGATGATTATAGTTGATTCAACCGAATACACTGAAAAAGGGTTTGTAGGTGGAGATGTTGATGACATGATAGAGCAACTTTGTGATGCGGCACGAGGAGATATGTCCCGAGCTGAAAAAGGCATTGTTTTCATTGATGAGATTGATAAAATAGCTGCACGTGATTGCTCAGTAGGTCACAATACAGGCCGAGACGTGAGCGGTAAGTCCGTTCAGGAAGAATTGCTTAGATTTCTTGATGGAGCACAGACAATAATAACAATCAGGAGCGGTTTCTCCACTAAAACAATGCCAATGGACCTTTCAAACGTATTATTTATAGCTGGTGGAGCATTCGCTAATATGAGAACCAATTTATGTCAAAACCAGCAGATTGCGGGGTTTACTGGTTCAAAAGACGCGTGTCCGGCACACCAAGCAGGGGTACGTGTTCATTCGGAGCTTTCAAACGAGCTTATAGATTACGGAATGATACCCGAATTTGTTGGTCGGTTTCCTATCCTTGTTGAGCTGTCTGAACTTACCAAGACCGAACTCATAGAAATAATAAGCAAACCTTCTAATTCTATTCTTAGCCAGTACCGCAGTCTGTATGGCGATATATCTTTTTCTGAAGACGCTTTAGAGTTTATCGTTGAACAATCAATGAAACGCAAAGTCGGGGCACGAGGGTTACGGGCAATACTTGAAGAAACGCTGTCTCCAATCATATTTGATATGGCTATTAATACGGAAAAATTCGAGTTGAAGTTGACCAAAGAAGATCTTTTAAAACAGGCGTAACTATAATTGCATTGGTTTTTTGTAAGTGATATAATTTCCTAATCAATCTACAGAAAGGAAACCCACTTATGAAAAAACAATCACAGAAAACTCTTACAGATGAACAATTAGCCGTAGCGATCAAAAACGGCGATACAGGCCTGTTTGATGTGCTCTTTCAAAAGTACTATACCAAACTGCAGCCAATCCTGCTTTCAACGTATTGGAACAAGAACTTATCCTCTGCTGATGCTGAAGATATAGTTACTATTACATTAAGGAAAGTTTTTGATAAATTAAGTACATATAATCCGAAGGAATCTTCTTTTGCTACATGGGTGAGCGCTATACTGCGAAACAGCGCAAATGACTGGCTTAGAAGGAATAAGCACTCGCTTGCTGAGCTAAAGATCGTTTCAGATGAAGAAGATTATAAGGATCAGACTGTAAAAGAAAATAGTTTAAAGAGCCAGGGGCATTCTCAATTTTATGTTTCATTGTATCATGAGATTCGTAACACTATTATTGAATCGGTTTTAAAGATAAAAAGCGACCATCTGCGAACACTTTTTATTATGCGTTTTGTTCTTTTACTTAAGGATGACCAAATTTCAGGAATAATGGATATAAAACAGTTTTCTGTGCGCAGCAATATTTCGCGGCTCATGACCGAAGTTGAGGAACATTTTAGGAAGAATTATCAGGATTTAGATACCAGTGGTATTTGCTATGATCGCCTGGCGGAAGTTATAAGAAATGGGGAATTAAGCATTAAACCAGAAGATATTAACAATATCCCGGATACTGCATCAAGAAAGATTATCCATGACCTGGCAATTAAAGAAATCCCGTTTAAAGAGGCAGTGAAATCAGCAGGAGTACCTGCAAAAGAAGTTTCAAAGCTTATAATAAGCGGGGTACAGTTTGTAATCCAAAAGAGGATGCGTACTGCGATGAAGTTATCAAAAGAAAAAACTATAGAAAGCTTTACAGGTCTGGTAACAGCGGCTTTTGAACCAATGAAACCTGAAACTGTCAGCTCCCTTGTTTCTAATGCCTCATTTAAGCACTCAATTTCGCTTGATAAGGCCTCAGAAATGCTTTCCATAAGTATTCATGAGTTAGGGGCACTTTTAACCCATACAATACCCGAAAAGCTTAAAAATGATAATAATTTCATAAAAAAACTGGCTCAATTTATTGATAAAACAGTTAAAGAAACACAGTATCTTGTTGAAACAGCCAAACCGCCAGAACTTGCGTTTAAAACTATGCGTAACTCAGGACACCACGATTTTGCGATAAAGCTGGAAAATAAACTAAAGAAACTTGTGGAATCTAAATATGGCACGAATAAACACTCACAATAACGATGTTGATAAGAAAGATTATATCCGCGATGAAGCCCTGGTTTCTGCACGGGAGAAATATCGCATAGACCCTTCTGATGTTAATGCCCTTAAACTTGCCTGTGCCGCACGAAATAACGGCCATGGGAAACTCTTTGACCATTTCCCTGAACAGGCACGAGCCTGTTTCCTTGAGGCACTACCTTTGTACGAACGATCAAAAGACCTATACGAGGTTTTTAAGTTAAAACGGGCTATAGGTCGAGCAGAAAGCGGGCTTGCCAACTTCCCAGCAGCAATAACTTTTTTTGAAGAAGCAATTGCTCTCTTGGAAAAGGATACTATATCAAAAAAGTGTATGGCAAGCGGCAATTTACCTGAAATGGAAAAGGCAAAAACACAGTTATATCTTTCTATTGCCTTAACAAAAACATCCAAGTGGGAACCTGCACTTTCCAACCTGGAAAAAGCCCGCAATATTTTCTTTAAACATTCTCAAAATCACTACCTTTCAACATGTTTCCAGGGCGAAGCGGTAATCTATATGGAACTGGGCAGATTCCCAGAAGCCCGCAAGGCATTCATTAAAGCCCAGGAATATGCAAAGCTTACTGGAGAAGAAAGGCGCATTTTTCATGTGCAGGAATACCGTGCCCAGCTTGAAATTCTTGATAGTAAGTACAAAGAGGCAATAAAACTCTTAGATGAATGTATCGCCTGGTATAATCAGAGCAAAGCTAACAGGTCCGAGCCTTATTACCAGCGTGCAAAGTGTTATGAAAAACTGAATTTACGGAAACAGGCAGCAGAAGATTACGATATCGCAATTCAAATTACTGAAGAAACCCGTTCGGAGATTGATGCAGACGAGTACCGTCAAACCTATTTTGTCCGCAAGCTTGATATCTATGACGGGGCTTTGTTAAACAAGGTAGTCTTGGGAGACGCCAAAGGCGCATTTGTTTTATGCCAACAGGCAAAAGCACGCTCTTTTAACGAAAAATTGCACTCGGCATTTAGGAATATTAATGAAGATATAGATGAACCAGAGCTTTTACCTTTAAAAGACAATGAAGTTTCGAGCTTGTTGAAACCAAAATCGGCGTTTGTTGACTACTATGTCACAGCTAAAAAACTAATATGCTTTTGTATAGCAAAAGAAGGTTGTTTCTGCGATGTTTCAGATATTAATAGCTCAGAAATAGAGCTGATGGTAAACAACGTCAGGTCATTTATCATTCAGTCGGCATTACCAAATAAAGATAATGCGGAACAGGAAGCAATGAACTGGTATTTTTCTAGCATTTCAAATATTCTTTTTGGTAAACATGCAGGATTTTTGGCTAAAAAAGAGATCATTTTTATTTCACCCCATGCTCATTTGCATTATCTGCCTTTTGACATTCTTAATCTGCAAGGCAAAAATATAATAGAAACACACAAAACGGCTATCTTTCCTTCAGCCCGAACATTTGTAGAGATGCATAAAAAAGAGCATCGTAAAATAAAAAATTCTCTAATAGTTTCAAACCCTACTGGAGATCTGCCCAGCGCAGGTTCCGAAGCTCAAACAATATCAGGATTGCTTTCAAATGTAACAGTTTTAGAAGGCAAAGATGCCCAAAAACAAGCTATATTAACAGCTTTACCAAGCGCTGATTTGATCCATTTCGCTGGACATAGCAAAGCTGATATAAATAATCCTAATAATTCCGAGATCTTAGTGCTGGATGAACAGGGTGGATGCATAGGCATTACGCCTCAGGATATAATCCGCTTAAAACTGCAGGCTCAACTGGTTGTTTTAAGCGGCTGCGAGTCTGGCCTCGGAGATGCTGCAATGGGGGACGAACTTACCTGCCTGCCAAGATCCTTTCTTACTGCCGGTGCAAGAAGCGTGATGTATTCGCTCTGGGATGTTGAAGATGCTTCTACATCTATTTTAATGAAAGAAATATACACGCATATTGCCAATCCCGGCACTTCTGTTACCAAGGCGCTGAGACTTGCCAAAAGAAAACTGAAAGCATCAGGAAACCCGCCATTTCACTGGGCAGGTTTTCAATTAATCGGATTATAAAAAATAACTAGTAGGGAGGGTAAGATGAAGAATATCTATGTTCAGCATGGTGATGTTATTCTAGAAAAGGTTGATACAATACCTGGAAATGCAAAGAGTATACTGGTAGTAGATGGTTTTATTGTAGAAAAAGGAGAAGGCGTCCATACTCATACTTTAAGGTCAAAAAAAGTTTCATTTAAGGAAGATATTTCTGCTTTAGAACTGAATTCAATGGCAGATAAAGTCGAGATATATGAACTATTCGGTTTAATGTATATCAAAGTTAAAGAAGCTATTGACTTAGACCACGAAGAACACGGAACTCAAACTCTTGAACCTGGAATATACAAAAAGAACATAGAAAGAGAGTTTGATTACGAGAAATCAATTGAAAGGAAAGTTAAAGATTAATGCAGAGATTTGAAATCCTATAAAATACAAACGGATTAACCATGATCGAAAAACTAACAAGAGAACAAGAAGATCAATTGATAGAATATAGAGAATACTGCCTAAAAATGGGTATGTGCACTGAAAGAGCAGATAAGGATAGATCTGAAAATGCCATAACTCAATTTTACTATATGTTAGGTAAACAAAAACCTTATTTTTGGTGGTGCCAGAGTATTTTGCAAGCCGAAATAATAATGAACTTACTCTCTGATTATGAGAATAATTTCGGAAATAGTTTAAGGAATAATATATTAAATGATATCTTGGATCATCTGAGAGATGGCCTCAGGGAGAATCTCAGGGGAAAACTCACGGATAATTTCATAAATAAGCTCGGGGATGATCTTGCGGTTAATCTTGAGATTAACCTAAGGATTCATACATTGGAGAATCTCAGATTGGATCTTAAGAATAAACTTAGGACTGACTGCGGGGATAATTTAAGGAGCAACCTTGGAAATAACCTTAGGACTAATCTAATGGATGATCTCGAAAGTAATCTCGGTGATAACCTTAGAACCAATCTAAGAACAAATCTTGATGATAATCCTAAATGGATTCTCAGGGATCGTCTTAATGGTCATCTTAGACATAATCTTTTGGATGATCTAGCAAACAATAAATTTGAGTTTAAAGGTACAGACATATGGGGTCAAATGGATTACTATTGGATTGCATTTTATATGTTCCCGGAAAAGTATCTGGGGGTAAAATATGACCAGAATAAATCAATACTATTACATTATTGGGAAGATATTGCTGAAACTTCCTGCTGGTGGTGGGCTTATGAAAATGTGGTTTTTATTTCAGATCGTCCTGAAAAATTAAGCGTTAACAGTAATCATCGCCTGCATTCAGATGGTTCACCGGCAATAAGATTTACAGATGGTTATTCTTTATGGGCTTTAAATGATATAAGAGTATCAAAAGAAATAGCTGAAACGCCTGCAGAAAAACTCAACCCGGAATTAATTCTTAATGAGCAGAATCCAGATATTCAAAGAGAAATAATTAGGAAAATAGGTGCTGAAAGAGTATTGAAAAAACTTAATGCCAAATCTTTAGACACATGGACAGACCCAAAAACAGGAAAGAATTATGAGTTATTGCATTTAAAGGTCAATACAATTGATAGGAAATATATGTATTATGAACACGCTTCTTTACCCGGCTATTTTTACGCTAAACCTGTTCCCCCGGATATAAATAAAGCCATGCACGGAAGAGCATGGATACTAAGCATGGTTGAAATAAGTGAACTTTCGCACATTGATCCCGCAAAAGAATTAGAGATAGAAGCAAATTTGCCTTCAAAGTTATCTTAGAAGATAGGATGAAAAAATGATTGATTTAATTCCGTTTAGAAAAAGCAATAAGTGGGGTTTCTGTGATAAAAATAAGAAAATATTAATCCCCATTACATATGATCAGGTTGGAATGTTTAATGACAACACTGCTCCAGTAAAGTTGTCAAATAAGTGGGGAGTAATAAATGAAAAAGGCGAAGAGATCATACCTGCAATATATGACAAAATATCCCTCTATTGTAATAACCTTAAAGTGTTAAAAGATAATAAATTTGGCATATTAGATTTAAAAGGAAACGCAATTGTTCCTATACTCTATGATTACTTGTCAAATTTTACTAAAGATGGCTATTCATCTGTAACATTGGATGGAAAATGGGGATTCGTATATAAAGATAGCAGAAAATTGAAATGGTTTGAAAAGTACGATTGGATTGCTCCTCTATTTGATAATAAAGCCATGGTTACTTATGGGAGTCACGAAAAATTCTTTATTGAAAATAGTGGTTTAGGGGCAGGAAGGCCACCTATGGGTGGTAAATGGGGGTATATTGATAAAGATGGAAAGGAAATAATTCCGTTGGTATATGAACAAATAGGGCACTTCAGAGATGGAATGGTATGTGCACGGATAAATAACAAAGACATACTTATTGACAGAAACAATAATAAGGTAATAAAAGAAGAATATGAAATAATTTCTGATTTTGGCAATAATTTTCTCGTTGTTAAAGCAAATGGAAAATGGACAATAATAAATAGAATAAATGGAAAAAGTATTATTTTGGATTATGATTATGTAGGTAGCTTTAGCGATGGATTAGCGGATGTAAAGAAAAATAATAAATATGGCTATATAGATCTTGAAGGGAAAGAAATTATTTCAGCGCAATATAGTTTAGCTTTTTCTTTTGAAAATGCTTTAGCAGTAGTTATAAAAAATAAAAAATGGGGAGTTATTGATAGAAAAGGAAAAGAAATATTATCAATAAATTGTGACTTGGCTTGGAGAACAAATAAAAATAATCTTTTTGGAGTCAGAATAGGTGACAAAACCGGTTATATGGGTATTGATGGAACAGAATATTTTGAAAATTGATAGAGATCAATAGAAGTATAATAGAGCTTATATATGCTGAATGTTGGATTAGAAGAAGAATTAGAGATAGAAGCAAATTTGCCTTCAAAGTTATCTTAATAAAGGAATGACATAAATGAATTACTCAAGTCTTTTGATTAGGGCTTTTAATAAGCTATCTAAGAAGCTAAGTGACAGAAGTAAACAGCTTTCATATCTTGCTGCTATCCAGCATTTTGAAGAACGCTGGATACAAGTAGAATACTCTATATGTTTGCAGGAACTTATGTTCAAAAGTCATTCAGTATGGATGGAAGGTGGAAAAGAAAAAATAGACGCATCAATATATAGTAAAACTAATGATCTTGTTTGTGTTGTTGAAATAAAAACAGTTAAAAACTACGAAGTGTCATACTGGTTGGACAAATTTGAAAACGATATCAAAAAACTAGTAGAAATCAAAAGAGATAAATTAAAGGATAGATATTTCTTAGTTTTTTATTTATATGCTGCCCCACAAGGTTGGTGGCAGTGGGAAAGAAAAGATAAGACAAAACAATACAGAGAAGAAAAAGAATGTGGAAGTTTAATTGAGAAGAAGTTGGATGAACTAAAGTTAACGTATAAAACTAAAGATTATATTAAGATAAAAAATAAATTATCTTTTTTAAAAGATGAATATTCTAATGAGCTGTCACTAACAGGATATTTAATTAAGATTTAATAAAAGAGGTCTAGACATGCAGTACAATTCAAATTTAAGATACAAGAAAACTGAAGTTTGTCAGGAAGATCCTGCCCCATATTTTGCTCACAGGCCTGGTTATTATGATTGGGAGATTAGCAGGCCTATAGACAGGTTTTTGTACGTGGAATTTGAAAAAGGCAAGGCTTTAGTTGTTTTTGGCGATTATCCAAAATACATGGCCTTACTTGGCGACTGCGGCTATGTATTGATATGGTTAAAAGGTAACGAACCCATGGGTAAAGGCTATAGCATCGATTAATTCTATTTAGCTTTTAAGAAATATAAAAATATGATCATGAAAATCAATATATCGAAAGATTCATTTGAAAAATATGCTGTTATTAAGGTTCTGGGCGTTGGCGGCGGCGGGTCAAACGCTGTCAGCTGCATGTTTAACAGGATCATTGGCGTAGAGTTTTTTGCCATAAACACTGATGCCCAGGCGCTTGCCAAAGCGTTTGCAGGTACAAAAGTTCATATAGGCGAAAAACTTACAAAAGGGCTGGGCGTTGGCGGTAACCCTGAGATAGGCAGACAGGCAGCAGAAGAAAGCAAACAGCGATTAACTGAAATATTGGCTCAAACAGACTTGGTATTTATTACTGCTGGTATGGGTGGCGGTACAGGAACAGGCGGAGCTCCGGTTATTGCTTCTATTGCACGCTCCCTGGGTGTTCTATCTATCGGTATAGTGACTAAACCATTTAAGTTTGAAGGCAGGGTCAGAGCAAAACAGGCTGAGAACGGGATTATGGAAATGAAACAGTACTGTGATGCTACAATTGTCATTCCTAATGAAAAAATAATAAAAATGTGTGACAATCAGATGGACGCGCGGAACGCTTTCAAGTATGTTGATGATGTATTGCACAAGATAGTTAAATCAGTATCAGAGATAATTACAAAACATGGTATGATAAACCGTGATATGGCTGATCTGAGGTCCATATTGAAAAATTCAGGGGAAGCGTTCATAGGCATGGGAGAAAGCTCTAGCCAGAGCGGAAGGGCAGCTGAAGCTGCCATGAAAGCGCTGAGCAACCCATTGCTTGAAGATGTTACTATAAACGGCGCTGGTAAGATACTGGTAACGATTTTCGGAGGCATGGATGTTACAATAGGCGAAATTGAAGAAGCTATGGATATAGTCCATGCCAGGGTGTCAAGCGACGCTCATATATTTTACGGGCAGGTTCTTGACCCTGAGCTGCATGGAACATTCAAAATAGCGGTTGTTGCCACTGATTTCGCATCGCAGGATAAAGAAGTAGAAAAAGAAAAAAAGCTAAACGAAGAAGAATATTGGAAACAACCGGCATTTAAGATATGGAAGCCAAGGAAACTGATATAATATAAAATAGGATGATCCATTATGACATTACATACATATGGTAACTGGTATTCAAATTATAAATGTCCTTCTTGCTCGAGTTTCTATATTCCATACAATAAGAAAATTAGTTGCCCAAAATGTAGCAAACAGGAAGAAAAAGAAAATGATTTTATCAAAATTGCTTCGGCCTCCTTACAATTTAATCTAAAAAAATATAATTCCTACGCTCCAACAGCTTGGTATACCGGTTGTTTTAGTGATCATGTAATGAATCTGCTCTTTGGTATATTCGAAGGATATAGAGAAAAGAAGAATGAAATACCTTTCGTAGAGTTTGTTAAAGAATGGATAGACAAAACTGCCCTTCCCCGGTTTAGTGGACACACCGAAGGGTTTGGAAGTATAATGAAATAACAGGGGGTTTTAGGGGGAAGGATTCCCCCTAAGAGCAGCCGACATGGATTTAAAACG